>JBDLWD010000065.1:0-8330 GCA_039804465.1 Verrucomicrobiota bacterium
ACTCGATGGGGTCCTCGACGGTGATGATGTGGTCGTCGCGGGTGCGGTTGAGCTGGTCGATCAGGGAGTTTAGCGTGGTGGTCTTGCCGGCGCCGACGGGGCCGGTGACGAGGATGAGGCCGTTGTGGTAGCTGAGGAGACGGTCGAGCACGGCGGTGTTTTTGAAGCCGAGCTCGGAGGGAGTGCGGATATGTTCGGGGACGATGCGATAGGTGCCCTTCACGCCCTCCTTGTGGAGCATGAGATTCACCCGGATGCGGCGTCCGCCCTCCATGGCGAGGGCGTAGTCGTAATCGTGCGTCTTGGCGAAGTGCTCGCGCTCCTCCTCGGAGAGCAGGCAGGTGTTGAGGCGCTCGGAGTCGGCGGCCGTGAGCGGGGTCGAGGAGAGAAATTGCAGTGCCCGCATGCGGCGGACGTAGGGCGGTGCGCTGGCGGAGAGGTGGAGATCGCTGGCGCCGAGGCCCTGGACGGTGGAGAGGATGCCCAGCATGAAGGCCTTCAGGTCGTCTTCTTTGAGCGAAGACACGGCGGCGAAGTCGATCTGGCCGGAGGCGGCGGGGACGGGCGCGGGTTTAACCTCGAGCCAGGCCGGATCGGCGGAGGGGGCGGCCTTGGCGGGGGAGGGGATGGCGAGCGGCGGCGCGTCCTGGCCGGAGGAGGCGAGGGTCTGGGCCTCCTCGACGAGGCGGCTGAGAAGGTCGACGTCGGCGGTGATGTCCTGGTCGAGCAGGGCCTGGCCGAAGGCGAGCGCGTCGGCGCCGGCGGGCAGGGCATAGGCGATTTCAGCCGCGCGTTTGGCGTCGAGCACGCGTTCTTGCACGCAAAGGGACACAAGCCAGGAGACTTCTTTTTGCATGGGGTTGGGAGCGGGAGGAAATGGATGCGCGCTCGCAGGGAAAGCGCGAATCTGGGGCATGGTCAGGAATTGCAGGATTCCAGTCTTCGTCCGCAGTCGACCGATTTGGCTGTTCCGTGGCCGGAATTCGGCCCGATCCGCGTCACATCGGATGTAAACTCGGGTTGCGTGATTTTAAGCCGAAAGCCGAGGCCGCTCGTCGCTGCCGGGTGCCATATCGATGCAGGGCAGGTGAGCGCTTAAGGTTTTGCCGCGATCATTCGCCAGCTCACCGGCTCCAATCGCTGTTTTTCGGTTTCAATCCGGGTGCCGGTTTCCGGTGTGGGTGCGCCAGCGCCAAACCGCGAAGATATAACAGTGCAAGGAGGCGCGTCGCGCCTGTGTGGGACGCGTGTCTGCGGGGGCCAAGAGCATCGTCGCGACAAGACGGCGCTGACCGTTCCCACGGGTTTAACGAACGGCGGCGACGGATTTGCCCTCCGCCGACAAGGCGTTGTCCAGCGGTGCTCCAGGGAGGGCGCGCAGGCCGGAGACGAGCGCGCGGGCGTTGAAAAGGGCGCCCGTCTCGCTGGTGTGGGTGCGTTTGTCGGCGAAGAACGACTCGATCTCCTCGCGCGGTGTTTCCTCGTATCGACGGGTGATGAGTTCGCAGAGGTCGACGTAATAGGCGCCCTCGGTTTTGGCGCAGGCGGCGATCCATTCGCGCCAAGTCGCCCAGTCGCGGACGACACGACCTTGGGCGTCGAAATGCTTGTGCGGGATCGGGGAGCAAAGAACCACGTTCGCGCCTTTTACCCGGGCGGTGCGAACGAAGGTTTTGAGATACCAGCCGAAAGACCGGACCACTTCGGTCGAGCCGTCGGGCTTGGTCACGGTCTCGGTTTCGTCGCCGATGCCTTTGACCGAGCCTCGGAACTTGCTGGAGGCGTCGGGGCGACCTACGTCATTGTGTCCGAATTGGATCAAAACCCAGTCTCCGCCCTTGAGTTCGTCGACGATGGCCTGCCAGCGACCCTCGGTGTAGAAGGTGCGGGAGCTGCGGCCGCCGATCGCGCGATTAACCACGTTGAGCGACGCCGGATTGAAAAAGCGCGAGAGGTCCTGGCCCCAGCCGCGCATGGGCGCGTTGCTCCTAACGGTGGAGTCGCCGGCGATCCAGAGCGTGGGGAGGGTGCCCGCGGCGGGCTTTTCCGGGGCGACGCCGGAATCATTGACCACCGGTCGATCGTCCTCTGCGGCATGAACGGTGGACGAGAAAAAGGCGGCTAGCAGGACGGCCAAGGCGAGCGGGTAAAAGCGGATGCGGATCATGTGGTGGAGCCTGTTTTAAGGAGGACGGGTGAAGCCGGCGAGAAAGGGCGTCCGATTCGCGTCCGTGGAGCCGGGTGGATACGGACCTGCGCCCGGCCATGGGGATCGCGGCGGGCTAATACGCTCCAGTTTTCGTGCGAGAGCGTGTCATCGGCCGGCAGCTTGGCCCATCGGGGCGCATGCCTGTGATGATGGGGCGAAGGCGGGCACGGCACGGCCATCTGCCGAGAGAAACTCCGCGACGGGATTCTTTCCGCCCAGGGCGTTCAAACCCGAGACGACGGCGCGGGCGTTGAAGCGTGCTCCCTCGACAGAGGTGTGGGTGCCACGGTCGGCGAAGAGCGGCTCCACGGCGTCCTGGCCGATCTTTTCGTAGCCGCACGCGATAATCTCGTTCAGGTCGACGAATAACGCACCGTTCTGTTCGGCGGCCTGTTTCGCCCATAGGCCATAGCCCGCGGAAGCGCGGTTGATCTTGCCCTGGTCGTTCCAGCTTTTGCGGGGAATGGGCGAGCAAACGACAGGCACCGCGCCCTTGGCTTTGGCGGTCGCGACGTAATGGCGAATATACCAACCGTAGCTGCGCACGGTCTCGGATTTCCCGGTGAGGATGTTCTTCTCCACAAACACGGTCTCGTCGCCGTTGCCCTTTAAAGTGCCGCGGGCGCGGGTGGATTTGGTTACAGGCGGGTCTTCGTTTATGGGGCCGGAGTCGTTGTGGCCGAACTGCATGAGGACGACGTCGCCCTCGCGCAGCTCTTTCAGGATATCGTCCCAGCGGCCTTCGGTAAGAAAAGTGCGCGAACTGCGTCCGCCTATGGCGCGGTTGACGAGATTGATTTTGGCTGCGTCGAAAAAGGGTGTGATCTCTTCGCCCCAGCCGCGCTGGCCGGGCGTGCCGACCTTCACGGTGGAATCGCCGATGATCCAGAGGGTGGGCAGATCCGCGCGGACTTTTTGTGCGAGCGCGGCTTTTTTTGCGTCCTCCACCGGACGATCATCGGCGCCCGGGCCTGAGGGGGCCGCCAGGGCCGCGGCCAAGCCGAGAGTGATAAAAGACAGAAACGCGGGCAGTCGCAGAATGGGGAGAAATCGCATGGGGTGTTCAGAAACCAGCTTGCCCGAGGCGAGGCTGGAGCGGAGCGCCGGGTTATCGAACAGTAAGAGACGCGAGACACTTTTGCTTGGTCCTGCGGAGGCTATCGCCATTTGCAGAGGTTTCGTAGTCTTACCGTAAGGCGATGGCAAGATGGCGAAACCAAGATGAGGCGTTTTAAATGCGTCCTCCTTTATCATTTCCACCCCGCCGCCTATGAAGCCGAAATCAATTCGCGCCCTGATTTGCATGCCTGTTTGGTTGGCCGCCGCCGCGACCCTGGTGGTTGCCACGGCACTTCGTGCCGAAGTGAAGCTGGCCGGTCCATTTACCGACCATATGGTGCTTCAGCGCGAACTTCCCGTTCCGGTCTGGGGACATGCCGAGCCCGGTGAGCGGGTGACCGTGAGTTTTGCCGGGCAGAAGCGTCGGGCCAAGGCCGGTGCCGACGGCGCGTGGCGAGTGGAGCTAAAACCTCTCCGCGCGTCGGCCGAAGGACGCGAATTGGTTGTCACCGGCTCGAAGACCGCCGAGCCGATCAAACTGAGCGATGTCTTGGTGGGCGAAGTTTGGCTCTGCTCCGGCCAGAGCAATATGGATTTCACCGTGGCGAAGACGGAAAAATATTATTTCGCCGGCGTGTTAAACGAAGCGGAGGAAGTGGCGGCGGCGAATCATCCGCGTATCCGCATGTTCACCGGCCAGTGGAAGAAGAGCTACGAACCCGAGGCCCGGATCGATGGATCTTGGCTGGTTTGCACGCCAGAGACAGTGCGCGAGTTTTCCGCCGTCGGATACTTTTTCGCCCGTCGCGTGCAGCAGGATCTCGATGTGCCGGTGGGCATCGTGACGCTGACCTTCGGCGCCAGCAGCGCGCAGGCCTGGGTGCGCCGCGAGGCCGCGCTTTCCGATCCGCGACTCGCGGCGGAGCTGGCAAAGTTTGACGAGGCGGTGAAGGCTTATCGCTCCGATCCCGCGGCTTTGGAGAAATACGAGGCGGCCCTGTCGGAGTGGCGCATCAAGGCCGACGCCGCGAAGGCTCAGGGACAGCGCGCGCCGCGCGGCCCCCGCCACCCTGATCCCGTGCAGAACCAGCACAACCCCACGGTCATGTTCAACGGCATGATCGCGCCGGTCATCCCCTATGCGATCCGCGGCGTTCTCTGGTATCAGGGCGAGTCCATCCCCGGGCCGCGGGAGCTTTTCCCGGTCTGGAACGAGACATTGATCCGCGACTGGCGCTCGCTTTGGGGACGTGAGTTCCCGTTTTTTTTCGTGCAGCTGGCCGGCCTTGACGGACGCAGCAACAGTCCGGAGGTCCGCGCGCTGCAGGCGCAGGCGCTTCGGCTGCCCAACACCGGGATGGCCGTGGCCATCGACGTCGGGGACAAGAAGGATGTGCATCCCAAGAACAAGCAGGCCGTTGGCGAACGCCTCGCGCGCCTCGCGCTCGCGCGCGCCTACGGCAGGGCAATCCCCGATTCCGGCCCCGTCGCGCTGGAAGCGCTCTAGAGGCCGGACGGGTCGTTGAGGGTGCGATTCGGTGAACTGAACGGCGGCCTCGTGGCGACGGGCGGAGCTTCGCTCGGCGGCTTTGAGATCGCGGGCGCAGACGGAAAGTTCGCCGCGGCCCAGGCCGTGATCGAGGGCGAGGCCGTGGTGGTGCGAGGCGCGGCCTCGGTTGATCCCGTCGCGGTGCGCTACGCCTGGGCGGGCTGGCCCGAAGGGGCTAATCTCGCGAACGCGGCCTGCCTGCCCGCCGCGCCCTTCAAGCTGGAGGTCGTCGACGGCGCCCGCTGAGTTTGCCGGATGAGCCCCGCATCATTCGCCGGTATTTCCACCGCAGGCGCGCTCGCGCTGCTTTCGCCCGCCCGCGAGCCTGGGCAAGGCAATCCGATCCTGCCCGGTTATTACGCCGATCCCTCGATCGTCCGCCACTCGGGACGCGAGTATATCTACGCGACCATCGATCCTTGGGGTGCCGACAAGCTTGGCTGCTGGGAGTCCGCCGACTTCAAGCAATGGAGCTTCCGTAATCTCAACTGGCCGACAAAAACCGCCTGCAAAAGTGCGAAATCTTCCGGGGCGATGGTCTGGGCGCCGTCCGTGGTGCGTGGCGCCGATGAGCGATTCTACATGTATGTTTCTGTTGGAGGCGAGGTGTGGGTCGGCTCTGCCGAGCATCCCCTCGGTCCGTGGCACGACATCAACGACGGCAAGCCGCTTATTCCCCGGGACTACAAACCCGGCTACCACATGATCGACGCCGAGGCTTTCGTGGACGAGGACGGCGCCGCCTACCTCTATTGGGGCTCAGGCCACGACTGGAAAAACGGCCGCTGTTGGGCAGTGCGGCTTAAACCTGACATGAAGAGCTTCGACGGAGAACCGGCCGACGTGACTCCGGGCAACTATTTCGAAGCGCCTTTCCTGACGAAGCACGAGGGCCGCTACTACCTGATGTATTCTCAGGGCGTCACGATCAGCGACAGTTACCAGGTGCATTACGCTATCGGGACGTCGCCGCTCGGTCCTTTTCTCGAGGCGCCCAACAGTCCAGTTCTGGTCACTGATCGCTCGCTCGATGTCGTGAGCCCAGGGCATCACGCCGTGTTCATGCGCGAAGGTAAAAGCTACATTCTCTACCATCGGCACAGCGTGCCCTTCGCTCCAGAATTCATCGGCCGGCAGGTCTGCGTGGACGAGCTGCGATTCACGCACGATGGTTTGATCGAGAAAATCCGGCCTACACACCAAGGGCCCGAGTTGATCCGGCGTCCGCCCGACGTCCGGCTAAACTCGCGAGCTATTCTCTCCGCAAGCAGCGAGCGTGATCAGTTTTCGGCGGCCCGGCACGCGATTGACGGTAACAACACCACGCTCTGGTCGGCGGATCCGAAGGAGTCCGAGTCGTGGTTGTGCATGGACTTGGGTGAGACGAGCGCCTTTTACCGTCAGGAGCTTTGCTTCGAATACGCGTGGCGCCCCTACGCTTTCGTGATCGAAGCCTCCGAGGACGGGAACTCGTGGACCACCTTGGCGGATTTTTCGCACGAGCCCGTCGCCGGTTCTCCGATCGTAGTGAAAGCGTCGGGACGTGCTCGGTATTTAAGACTTTGTTTTCCTTACAACTCCTCGGGGCCTGTCGCGGCCATGTTCGAGTGGGCTGTGTTCGGTCGATAGTGTAGTGTCCCTGCGCAAACGCCTCCCCCGCAGAAGCGCGGGGACACGGAAAAGATTTACCGTGTGCACGAACCCGAGGTGGCGTGCATCGCCAAGGGCAAGGCGGGACGCAGATATGAGTTTGGCTAAAAGATGAGTATCGCGGCGACCAGCAAAGGCGGATGGCTGATCGGAGCACCGGCTGGACGCATCATGCACGACCTCAATGTCTGCCCGCCTCCCCGCCATCTCCAGCTTCGCCTCCATCACCACCCACGGATTCGCGATGCCAAAAAGCATCCCGTAGTGCGCCGCCACCGCATCCTTAGCTTCTTGTTCCGTCTTGTCGCCTTTTCCTTAGTTGCAACTCCCTTGCCCGCTTGGAAATCGGAAGAACCCTTTTCCGGCTATGTCCGGCGGTTGTTACCTATGCTTGCCTGATGGGCGAAAATTTCGGCAGATGCCATGATGATCGTAAACTGGGCTTATTTAGCGGTTGGCTTGTTGTTCGGGCTTATCCCCGCCTTGCGCTTGTTGAACACCGAGTGCCGCTACCTCATATTCGAGGATCTCTGGAACCGGCTTTTCAAGAGCCGTGGCGAGGGGGAAAAGAAACGGCGTCGCTGGTGGAAGCTACCTCTGGTCTGGATCGACCCGTTTCGCGGCTACGTCGTGGGCGATATGCTCGGTCAATCTTTTCGCGCGGCGCCAAAGGCCAACTTTGCGCAAGCTCAGTTGCCTGTCATCGCGATGTTGGTGGCGGTGCTTCTGGTGCTTTCTGTGCAGATGCGCGGTCGCCCTTATGAAAGGGAGTCAATTTCACCCGCTGGGTTCATGGTCGGCTTGATGCTTGCCTTGATGGCCCCGACCATCGCCATTGGCGCCATTATCGTGGGTGCGGCAACCATGATCGCGCTGCAAAGTTATCTGCACGGGTATCTCGCGGCGGGTGTCATCACCGCGTTGCTCGGGGTGGCTTTCATGGGGCCGGTCAACTCCAAGGTGGTCGCGTTTACCCTTATCGTGAGCGGGCCGGCTTGGATCAGCTGGCTGCGCGGCACCTCGATGGTGACGCCTGTGCGTTGCTAACAAAAAAGCCCGTCCGCGGGCGGACGGGCTTTAGCCAAAGAGCTCGGTTTATTCTCAGGGCGTGGTCTTCGCGGACGAACCGTTCGCGGCCGGTGCTTCATCGACGGGGACGGTGAGCGGGGGCGTTGTCACGGAGATGGGCTCCCGGGCGGCCGGTGTCTGCGGTGCCGGATTAACTTCGGGCGCTACCGTGGCTGGCGGTGTAGCAGGCTGAGCCGGTGGAGCGGGGACGGGTTCGAAAAGATCGACCGACTTGGCGGGAAGGCCGGTGAAAATCCAATCGGCAACCTCGAAGGCGTGGGTCTTGGCCGCGGCGGCGAGCACGGCGTCCGGTTTGCTGTCGGTGATCTCGACGTAGACAGGCCGCGGCGCGGCGGGCGGAGCGGGCGGGGCGGTCTCGCCCTCCTTGATCTCGGGCTTGGGTGGAGCGGGCGGCTCGGGTGCGCGAGCAAAAGAGATTTTTACCGAGCGGCCGTCAAAGGTCGTAAGCGTGATATCGCGGGAGAAGACGCGGGCGGCGACTACGCCCGGATCGATGTTCGGCGCGACATTCGTGTAGCGCAGGGTGGAGAGGTTGCCGGTCTGGCTGGTGAGCACGGAGGCTTTCACCTGCTGGCCTGCCGGGGTGGCGGGGCTGGTCCAGGGATCGGAGGCCTTGGCGCGGGACACGACCACAGGGGCGGGCTCGCCGGGAAAGCCGATGGACAGGGCCGCGATGTCGTCGGCTTTTAGGCCGGCGATCAAGGCGGTGTCGCGCCAGGAGGAGGGCTCGGTGTCGATCCAGACGTTTAGGCGGGCGGAGTAGGCTTTGGCTTC
>JBDLWD010000066.1:0-4113 GCA_039804465.1 Verrucomicrobiota bacterium
TCGCGCCCATCCACGAGCGCATGCCCGCCCTGCTCATTCGAGCCGAAGATTGTCGCGCCTGGCTCGATCCGCACACCGACCAAGCGGCGCTGCGCGAGCTGCTCGCACCTCGACCTGCGGAAGAATTTACGGCCACGCCCGTGAGTCCGCGCATGAACCGCGCCGACTTTGACTCGCCCGAGTGCGTGCGCCCCGCCGCCCACGGCGTGGCCTCGCGCGACGACGTCGAGGACGGCATGGGCGAGCTCAACCTTGGTTGACACTTGCGTCGCGTTCGCTCGCGAGGGGCTTTTTCCGCGGCGGCGCTCAAGGATATGGCCGAAAAAAAGGCCGGGCGCTGTTTAGCGACCGGCCGGGAGTAAGTTGAGACGCGAAGGCTTCGCGAGACGCCCTGGTTAGGCGGCTCAGGTCTCGTAGGCGGGGAGAACCTTGTCCACCACGACCTTGTCCAGCTTGGCGAAGGCGGGGAGACCGTGTTCGTAGGCGACCTGGGTCTCGCCCTGGATGAGCGGGGTGGCGTAGCGGATGAACTGCTGGTTCATGGACACGCCGTCCTCGTTGATCCACTCGCGGGGGAGTTTCTTCACGCCGTTGGCGATCTCGGAGAGGGGGGCGAGGCCGGTCTCGACGGTGTAGTGGTCGGTGTCTCCGCGCTGGAGGGTGACCATCTTGTCGGTCTCGCCGCGGATGGCGGCCTTGACCGCCATCTGGCCGGCGAAGAAGGCCTCATCGGCGTCGGTCTTGGAACCGGCGTGGGCGGCGGCGCGCTGGGCCATGCCGAACTTCACGGTGCGGCACTTGATGCCGGGGAGGTTCTGCTCGACGAGGGACTGGAGGTAGTCGGCCGCACCACCGAGCTGGGCGTGCCCGAAGGCGTCGGTCTTGTCGGCGGCGGCGATGTAGTTGCCGTCGGCGTCGACCAGGCCCTCGCCCACGACGACGAGGCAGTATTTCTCGCGCTTGAGGACGCGTTGCACGTCGGCGGTGAACTTCTCGGGGCTGAAGGCGACCTCGGGGAGGTAGATGAGGTGGGGCGCGTCGTGCGGCTGGTCGCGGCGCTTGGCAAGGGCGGCGCCGGCGGCGATCCAGCCGGCGTTGCGGCCCATGACCTCGACGATCTGCACGAGGTCGTGCTGGCCCATGGCGGCGTTGTCGCAGGCGATCTCGCGGATGGTGGTGGAGATATACTTGATGACGGAGCCGTAGCCGGGGCAGTGGTCGGTGACGGGCAGGTCGTTATCAATGGTCTTCGGGATGCCGATCACGCGGAGGGCGTAACCCTGGGCCTGGGCGAGCTTGGAGATCTTGTCGGCGGTGTCCTGGGAGTCGTTGCCGCCGGCGTAGAAGAAGTAGCGGATGTTGTGGGCCTTGAAGACCTCGAGCACGCGGTCGAAGTCGGCCTGCTTCTTGAGCTTGTAGCGGCAGGTGCCGAGGGCGGCGCCGGGCGTGAACTTGAGGCCGCGGATGGTCTGCTGGCTCTCGGCGGCGAGGTCGATGAGTTCCTCGTTGAGGATGCCGAGCACGCCGTTGAGGGCGCCGTAGATTTCCTCGATGTCGGGGTGGTTGAGGGCTTCCGAGATCACGCCCGCGAGGGAGGCGTTGATGACGGCGGTGGGGCCGCCGGACTGACCGACTAGGACATTACCAACGAGATCTTCGGACATGGCTGTGTGTTTTGGTTAAAAGGGTTCGGGAACTCTAAACGTGAAGGGGCAGCGTGCCGACCGGCGCGCGGCGCTGGCAAACCCAAATTTCCCCGATGGCGGCATGGGAACGCCGCCGGGGTGGCTCGGACTCGGGAGAGAGCGCGGGAAAGAGCGGGCTCAGAGCAGCTTGCCGGGCTCGTAAGTCGCGGCGCCGGGGGTCTATTTGACCACGGCGGCAACGGTCTTCACGAAGGCGTCCACCTGCTTGGGCGCGGCGCCGATGAAGCGTTTGCCGTCGGAAAGAATGGCGCGGAGCCGCTTTTCGGGTAGGCCGAGGCGGGCGTCGGCGGCGAGGAGTTTCACGAGGTCGGTCTCGCCTTCGCCGGAGCGGATGGCCTTGGCGGCGGCGAGGGCGTTTTCCTTGATCGCGAGGTGGGCGGTCTCGCGGCCCACGCCGGATTTCACCGCCTCCATGAGGATGGTGGTGGTGGCGAGGAAGGGTAACTGGCGCTGGTTTTCGGCGGCGATGGCGGCGGCGAAGACATCCATCTGGTTGAGCACGGCGAGCAGGGTCTCGAGCAGGCCGTCGATCGCGAAGAAGGCGTCGGGCAGGGCGACGCGGCGAACGACGGAGCAGGAGACGTCGCCCTCGTTCCACTGGTGGCCGGCGAGCGCGCCGGTCATGGCGACGTAGCCGGAGAGAATGGTGGAAAAGCCGCAAATGCGCTCGCAGTTGCGGGCGTTGACCTTGTGCGGCATGGCGGAGGAGCCGACCTGGCCCTTCTGGAAACCCTCGGTGAGCAGGCCCTGGCCGGCCATGAGGCGGAGCGTGGTGGCGAAGCTCGCCGCGCCGGCGCCGAGCTGGTGAAGCGCGGAGACGACCTCGAAGTCGAGCGAACGCGGGTAAACCTGGCCGACGCTGCCGAGCGCGCCGCCGAAGCCGAGGTGCTTCACGATGCCGGACTCGAGCCTGGCGACCTTGGTCGCGTCGCCGTCGAAAAGGGTGAACTGGTCCAGCTGGGTGCCGACCGCGCCCTTGAGACCGCGCACCGGATAACGCGCCGCGAGCTCGGCGATGCGGGCGTGGGCGGCGAGCAGCTCCTCGCCGAACATCGCGAAACGCTTACCGAGCGTGGTCGGCTGGGCGGGCACGTTGTGCGTGCGGCCGGTGAGCATGAGGTCGCGGAACGACTTGGCGCGCGCGGCGAGCTTGTGGAGCGCGGCGGCCGACTTCATGCGCACCACGCCGAGCGAGCGCGCGACCTGGAGTTGCTCCACGTTTTCCGTGAGATCGCGCGAAGTGAGGCCGAGGTGGATGGTCTCGTGGCCGGCGAGGGCGTTGAACGCCTCGATACGCGCCTTCACGTCGTGCAAGGTAACGCGCTCGCGAGCGTCGATGTCGGCGAGGTCGATCTGGCCCTTCACCTTTTCGTAGGCGGCGATGGCCTTGGCGGGAATGGCGAGGCCGAGTTCGCGCTGGGCTTTCATCACCGCGATCCAGTAGTCGCGCTCGATGGCGATGCGGCCCGTGGGCGACCAGATGTCCTTGATCAGAGGCGAGGCGTAGCGTTCAGCGAGGACGTTAGGAATGGCAGTGGAAGACATGGCGTAAACGCGCAGCCCAACGCTCATGGGCACCGACGCCAAAGCCAAAAATCAGGGCGCGCTCGTGCTCGTCTCGGTGCCCGCCTGGCCCGCCACGCCGTTCTTCTTGGTTCGACTATCCTCGATCACCAAGGCCTCCGTCCGGCCCTTGAGGGAAAATCGCGCCTCCTCGTGTTGAGCCACGCGCGCGATCCGCAGCCCCGCGCGCCAAGCCGCCAAGTCGCCGCTAAATGGCTCTCGCTTTCCGTCTCGCCAGGAAGTCCTAGGCGACTCCCATATCGTATTCCTATCCAGCAAAATCCCCAGGATACGCAGCTCCCCTTTTCCCATCGTCAGCGACGACATGATCCCGTTCTCCGGTTGAACAAGAAAGTATCCCGAACGATCAAAATCCGAGAACCCGCCACTTCTGCCCTGCACCTTTTCACAGAAGCCCCTGATTAGACTGAACAAATTTACTGCCCGAGTCTTGACGAAATCTACTCGCACCGAAGAAGACTCCGACTCCACGCGCACCAATCTGAGTCCGCGATTCGTATCAACATGCCAATCGCCCTCCCGGAGCGGTTGATTAAACACGATCTCGACACGCCTTAGAGTTCCGCCGAGCGAAACATCCATGGCCGGAGGATAAGCTATGAGTTTATCCACTTCTTTTGGTGCAACACCAAATCCAATGTAAGCGGGAATCGAAAGCTGCGGTGAAGCCGGCGAAGCGTCTTTCTCAAGTTCCTTCACGCCCAACATCGATATGAATTGCCAGAAACCGATCGAACTAGAGTAGGCATTTTCCACTAAATTTGCCCCACCGCTAGCCGAAGTCACACTCGCGGTGACCAAATCAGGGTATATCACAAATCCC
>JBDLWD010000067.1:0-6365 GCA_039804465.1 Verrucomicrobiota bacterium
TGGCGATCTTGTTGCGCACCGGGATGGACTCGCCGCGGGCGAGGGCGCGGATGCAGTCGGGCACGATGCGATCCAGCGCCCAGTCGCCGCCGCCGATGACGTTGCCCGCGCGGGCTGAGGCCACGCGCACGAGGGAGTCGGGACCGGAGAAGAAGGAACGGCGGTAGGCGGAAACAACGAGTTCCGCCGCGCCCTTGGAAGAGCTGTAGGGATCGAAGCCGCCCATCGGGTCCTCTTCGCGGTAGCCGTGGAGCCACTCGCGGTTCTCGTAGCACTTGTCGGTGGTGACCACGACGAGGGTGGAGGGCCGGCCGGCCAGGCGCAGCGCCTCGAGGACGTGGACCGTGCCCATTACGTTGGTGGCGTAGGTCTCGACCGGTTGCTCGTAGGACAGGCGGACGAGGGGCTGCGCGGCGAGGTGGAAGACGAAGTCGGGTTTGGCCGAGTCGATGGCCGCGCGCAGGGCGGGGAGGTCGCGGACGTCGCCCTCTATGTGGCGAAGGCGGGAGGCGAGACCGAGCTGGGCGAAGAGGGATGGCTCGGTGGGCGGCGGCAGGGCGTAGCCGGTCACCTCGGCGCCGAGCTGGAGCAGCCACTCCGCCAGCCATGCGCCCTTGAAGCCGGTGTGCCCGGTGATGAAGACGCGTTTGCCGCGGTAGGTGTCGGAGAATGCCATCGGTGGGCCTGGAAGGGCGGCTAAATCAGGGCCAGATTTTCCACGGCGCTTTGCCCGAGGTCCAGAGGGCGTCGAGCTGCTGCTTGTCGCGCAGGGTGTCCATCGGTTGCCAGAAGCCGGTGTGCTTGTAGACCGAGAGCTGGCGTCGGGCGGCGAGCGTCTCGAGCGGTTCGCGTTCCCAAAGCGTGGCGTCTCCCTCGATCAGCGGGAGGACGGAGGGTTCGAGGACGAAGAAGCCGCCGTTGATCCAGCCGCCGTCGCCCTCGGGTTTTTCCTGAAAACGCTCGATCGCGGTGCCGTTGATCTCGAGAGCGCCGAAGCGTCCCGGAGGCTGCACGCCGGTCAGGGTGGCGGCGCGGCCCTCGGCGCGGTGGAAGGCGAGGAGAGCGGTGATGTCGACGTTGCCCACGCCGTCGCCGTAGGTGAGGCAGAAGGTTTCGTTGTCGAGGTAAGGAGCGACGCGGCGGAGGCGACCGCCGGTCTGGGTGGACTCGCCGGTGTCGACGATGGTGACGCGCCAAGGCTCGCTGCGGCGCTGGTGGATCTCCATGCGGTTTTCGCGGAGGTCGAAGGTGACGTCGGAGGTATGGAGCGCGTAGTTGGCGAAATACTCCTTTATGATGTAGCCCTTGTAGCCGGCGCAGATGACGAAGTCGTTTATCCCATGGGCCGAGTAAATTTTGAGCACATGCCAGAGGATCGGCTGGCTGCCGATCGCTACCATAGGCTTGGGCTTGAGGTGAGTCTCTTCGCTGATGCGCGTGCCGAGACCGCCGGCCAGGATGACTGCTTTCATGCGGGGTGAGAGTAGGGGAAAGCATGATGGCAAGGCAGGCAACGGCGCCGGGCAACGCCAAGTTTGTGGAAATCTTGCGGAGACGTCTTCGCCGTCCCGAGAGGGTCGCCTGAGGACTGGGCGTCACACGCGGCTGCGGTAGGAGGCGGTCTTGACCTCAGCCCCCGAGGTAGGCGGCTTTGAGGCGGGGGTCGTCGGCGAGTTGCTTGCTCGGGCCTTCGAGGGCGACGCGACCGCTTTCGAGGACGTAGGCGTAGCTCGATACGGCGAGGGCGAGGCGGGCGTTTTGCTCGACGAGCAGGATGGGCAGGCCCTCGGCGCGGTTGATGGCGACGATGCGTTCGAAGATGGTCTCCACGAGGCGCGGGGCGAGGCCGAGGGAGGGCTCGTCGAGGAGGAGGAACTTCGGCTTGCCCATCAGCGCGCGGCCTATGGCGAGCATCTGCTGCTCGCCGCCGGAGAGCGTGCCGGCGCTTTGGGCACGGCGTTCCGCCAGGCGGGGGAAGAGCTCGAAAACATGTTCGCGGGTGGCGGCGATGCCGGCGCGGTCGCGCCGTAGGTAGGCGCCGAGGTCTAGGTTCTCGATGACGGTGAGTTCGGGAAAAACGAGTCGCCCCTCGGGCACGTGGCAGAGACCGCGGGCGACGATCTCGTGCGGGGCGAGCGAGGTGATGTCGGCGTCGGCGAAGGAGACGCGACCTTTGAGCGGGCGGAGCAGGCCGGAGAGGGTGTGGAGCGTGGTGGTTTTGCCCGCGCCGTTGCCGCCGATGAGCGTGACGATGGCTCCGGCGGGCACCGCGAAGGAGATGCCGCAGAGCGCCTGGATGGCGCCGTAGGAAACGTGGAGATCGGTGACTTGGAGCACGGAGCGAGGAGCAGGGAGCGGGGAGCTAGGCGGGAAGAGCCGGTGCGCGGGGCTCAGTGGTGGCAGATGGCGGTGGCGTGGTCGGGGCCGAGGTAGGCTTCGATGACGGCGGGATGGGCGCGGATTTCCTCGGGCGTGCCCTCGGCGATTTTTTTGCCGTGGTCGAGGACGGCGATGCGGCGGCAGACGCCCATCACCACGCGCATGGAGTGCTCGACGAGCAGGATGGTGACGGAGAACTCGCGGTGCACGCGCTGGATGAGGGTGACAAGTTCGAGCTTCTCGGCGGGGTTGAGACCGGCGGCGGGCTCGTCGAGGAGGAGCAGGCGGGGGCGGGTGGCGAGGGCGCGGACGATCTCCAGGCGGCGTTGTTCGCCGTAGGGCAGGCTGCGGGCCTCGGCGTCGCGGAAGCGGAGGAGGTTAAAGAGATGGAGCAACTCCTCGGCGCGGCGGGTGACGGCGGCCTCGCTCTCGCGGAAGGCGCGGAGCCGGATGAGCGATTGGAGCGGCGAGGCGGCGCGGTGGCGGTTGCAGGCGACGCGCACGGTGTCGAGGACGCTGAGCGAGCCGAAGAGCCGGATATTTTGGAAAGTGCGGGCGACGCCGGCGGCGACGATCTCGTGCGAGCGCAGGCCGGCGAGCGGGCGTCCGGCGAAACTCACCACGCCAGAGCTCGGCGCATAGACGCCGGTGATAAGATTGAAGACGGTGGTTTTGCCCGCGCCGTTGGGGCCGATGAGGCCCATGAGCTCGCCCTCGGGGATGGCCAGATCGACCGCGTCGACGGCGGTGAGGCCGCCGAAGCGCAGGGTGACTTGGTCGAGTTGGAGGAGCGGGGCGGACACGGGAGCAGGGCGCGAGTAGCTAGGAGGAGGAGACGCGGCGGCCGAGGCGGAAATTGAAGAGGCCGCGCGGGCGCAGGAGCATGAGGGCGACGAGGAGCACGGCGTAGAGGACGAGGCGGTATTCGGCGACGGGGCGCAGGAACTCGGGTAGCAGGGTGAGGAGAATGGCGGCGAGAATGACGCCGAAGGTGTTTCCGAGGCCGCCGAGGATGACCATGACCACGATCTCGATGCTGCGCGTGAAGTCGAAGCCGGAGGGCGTGATGGTCATCTTGAAATGGCCGAAGAGGCCGCCGGCGATGCCGGCGAAGAAGGCGCCGATGACGAAGGCGACGACCTTGTAGCGGGCGGGGTCGATGCCGACGGCGGAGGAGGCGATCTCGTCGTCGCGCACGGCCATGAAGCCGAGGCCGTAGGTGGAGCGGACCAGGCAGCCGACGACATAGATGGCGAGGGCGGCGGAGGCGACGACCCAGAAGACGGTGGTGTAGGGCGGTATGCCGTTGAGGCCGAGCGCGCCGCCGAGGGGCTCGAAGTTTTGCAGGAGCACGCGGATGATCTCGCCGAAGCCCAGCGTGACGAGGGCGAGGTAATCACCGCGTAGGCGCAACGAGGGGATGCCGACGAGCAGACCGGCGAGCGCGGCTGCGAGGCCGGCGGAGAGCAGGGCGCCGAGGAAGAGGGCGTTTTCCTGGAAGCCGCCGGGCGCGGCGTCGGGGATGAGGCGCGGGCCGAGGAAGAGGGTGACGGCGGCGGCGGCGTAGGCGCCTACGGCCATGAAGCCGGCGTGGCCGAGGGAGAACTGGCCGGTGTGGCCGCTGATGAGATTGAGCGAGACGGCGAGGATGATGTTGATGCCCAAGCCGATGAGCACGTCGAGGTGGTAGGGGTCGATGCGGTCTGAGAAGGCCGAGAGGCCGGCGGCGGCGCCGAGGGCGAGGAGCAGTCCGAGGAGGGGTTTGGACATCGGCGGCGGAGAGGGCTCAGACTTTTTCGACGCGGGCGCGGCCGAGGATGCCGGCGGGGCGGAAGAGCAGGAAGACGATCAGGAGGGCGAAGGCGATGGCGTCCTTGTAAGTTGAATACGGGCTGCCGGCCACGACGGTCTCGACCATACCAAGGAGGAGGCCGCCGAGTGCCGCGCCGGGTATGCTGCCGATGCCGCCGACGATGGCGGCGACGAAGGCCTTGAGGCCGGGCATGACGCCCATGAGCGGATCGACCGAAGGGTAGTTGACGGCGTAGAGCACGCCGCCGGCCCCGGCCAGGGCGGAGCCGAGGGCGAAGGTCCAGCGGATGACGACGTCGTTGTTGATGCCCATGAGGCGCGCGGCCTTGGGGTTTTGGGAGACGGCGCGGAGGGCGGCGCCCATGCGTGTGCGATAGACGAGCAGCTCGAGCGCGACGATGAGCCCGCCGGCGACGGCGATGACGAGGAGCTGGTTGGTGGAAAACTCGAGGGGGCCGAACGTGATCGTGCCGGTCGGGAAGACGGCGGGGAACGGGCGCGGAGCGGCGCCGAAGACGAGTTGTCCGCCGGCTTGGAGGAAGAGCGAGACGCCGATGGCGGTGATGAGGACGTTGAGCGTGGGCGCGCCGCGCAGCGGGCGGTAGGCGAGGCGCTCGATGCCCATCCCGAGTAGCGCGCAGCCGATCATGGCGCCGAAAAGGACGAGCAGGCCGCCGAGCACGGTGCCGCCGCCGGGCACGTGGGGGGCGAGGTAGAGGCCGACGAAACCACCGACCATGAAGACGTCGGCGTGCGCGAAGTTGATGAAGCGGAGCACGCCGTAGATCATCGTGTAGCCGAGCGCGATGAGCGCGTAGACGGCGCCGAGCGAGAGTCCGTTGACGAGTTGCTGGAGGAGCTCGGTCACGAGGGATCGGGAGCGGGGAGCAGGGAGCTAGGAGCGGGGGCCAGAGCGGAGAACGGGTGGGCTGGTTTGGCTCCCTGCTCCGTGCTCCCTGCTCCTCGCTCTTTAGGGGGCGACGCTTTGGACGAACTGGAATTTACCGTCCTTCACGGTGATGATGCTGGCGGCCTTGGTGGCGTTGCGCTGGGTGTCGAGGGTGGTGACGCCGGTGACGCCGACAAAATCCTTGGTGGCGGCGATGGCGTCGCGGAGTTTGGCGGGCTCGGTGCCGCCGGCGCGGCGGAGGGCGTCGGCGAGGACGAGGGCGGAATCGTAGCCGAGGGCGGCCATGGCGTCGGGCGTCTCGCCGTTCCAGCGGGCGCGGAAGGCGGCGACGAAATCCTTCACCTGCGGCGAGTCGGATTCGGGCGAATAGTGGGTGGAGTAGTAGGTGCCGTTGACGGCGGGGCCGCCGATCTCGAGGAGCTGCGGGGCCTCCCAGCCGTCGCCGCCGAAGAGCGGGACTTCGAGGCCGAGCTCGCGGGCCTGGCGGGTGATGAGGGCGGCCTCGGTGTAGTAGCCGGGAACAAAGACGCCCTCGACGCCGGCGGCTCGGATGGCGGTGAGCTGGGCTTTGAAGTCCTTGTCGCCCTCGGCGTAGCGCTGCTCGATGGCGATTTCTCCGCCGTCGGCGACGAAGCGTTCGCGGAAGTATTTGGCGAGACCGACGGAGTAGGCGGAGGAGACGGAGGTGAGGACGGCGACGCGTTTGATCTTCAGGTTTTCCTTGGCGAACTTCGCCATGACGGTGCCTTGGAAGGGATCGATGAAGCAGACGCGGAAAACGTAGTCGCCGACCTCGGTGACCTTGGGGTTGGTCGAGGCGGGAGAGATCATCGGGATGCGGGCGCGCTGGGCGATGGGCGCCATTTCGAGCGAGCGGCTGGAGGCGACTTCGCCGAGCAGGGCGACGACCTTATCGCGGGAGATGAGCTTGCGCGCGACGGTGGCGGATTCGCCGGCCTTGGACTGGTTGTCCTCGGTGACGAGGTCGATCTGGCGGCCGAGCACGCCGCCCTTGGCGTTGATCTGCTCCACGGCGAGGAGAGTGCCCTTGTGGGAGGACTGGCCGAAGACGGCTTCTTTGCCGGTCATGGAGGCGATCTCGCCGACCTTGATGGTGTCGGCGGCGCGGAGACCGGTGGCGGCGAAGGCAAGCAGGGCGCTTAGGATCAGGGGAACGCGCGATATCATGGCAATAATTGGGTGGGAGGGGGAAGCGGTGTTAACAAGTGAGACAGTCGGGGCCGGTGGCAATCCGGTAGAGCGG
>JBDLWD010000068.1:0-3050 GCA_039804465.1 Verrucomicrobiota bacterium
ACATCACCCTCGATGACGGCTACGGCAATACCGGCTCCTGCCTGAGCAAGATCACCTTCATCGACGGCGAAGTCGGCGTGCTGCGCTACCGTGGCTACCCCATCGAGGAGCTCGCGGAGAAATCCAACTTCATCGAGAGCGCCCTGCTCGTCATGAATGGCGAGTTGCCGACGCCCGAAGCGCGCACGGCTTTCTCCGGATTGCTCACCGCCAACGCGCCCCTGCGCGAGGGTCTCGTGCGTTTCATCCAGAGCTTTCCCCGCGACGCGCACCCGATGGCCGTTCTCTCGGCCACGCTCAACGCCCTCGGCGCCTACTACCCGCACCTCGCGAGCAACAACCACCAGAACGACCTCGAGCACTTCGAGGAGGCCGCCGCCATCGCGATCTCCAAGGTCCGCACCATCGCCGCGCATACCTACCGCGTGAGCAAGGGTCTGCCCTTCAATTACCCGAACCCCAAGATCGGCTACTGCGAAAACTTCCTGCACCTCATGTTCTCGGAGCCTTACTCCGACTACGTGCCCACGCCCGAGGTCGCGCAGGCCCTCAACCTCTTCCTCCTCCTCCACGCCGACCACGAGCAAAACTGCTCCACTTCCACGGTCCGCATGGTCGCCTCCGCCGGCGCGAACCTCTTTGCCTCCGTCTCGGCCGGCGTGAACGCTCTCTGGGGCCCGCTCCACGGCGGCGCCAACATGGCGGTGATCGAGATGCTCAAGAGCATCCACGCCGAGGGCGACGACGGCACCAAATTCATCGCCGCGGCCAAGAGCGGCAAGGGCGAGCGCCTCATGGGCTTCGGCCACCGCGTCTACAAGAACTACGACCCTCGCGCGAAGATCATCAAGGCCTCCTTCTACAAGGCCCTTGCCTCGCTCGGCATCAAGGACGACCCGCTCCTCAACATCGCCATGAAGCTCGAGGAGTGCGCGCTCAACGATCCGTATTTCGTGCAGCGCAAGCTCTACCCGAACGTCGATTTCTACTCGGGTCTCATCATGCGCGCGCTCGGCATCCCCGAGAACATGTTCACCGTGATGTTCGCCATCGGCCGTATGCCCGGCTGGATCGCGCAGTGGCGCGAGGTCGCGGCCAACCCGAAGCTCAAGATCTACCGCCCGCGTCAGGTCTACGTCGGCGAGCCGCAGCGCAACTACGTGCCGACCAACCTCCGCCAGGGCTGATCGCACTCCGCGCGATTTTTCGCCTCGCATACAAAGGGCCGGCTCCCGAGGGGGCCGGCCCTTTGTGCATCCGTGCGGCTTTGTCGGCCTAGGGCCGTGCTATCTCGATGTAGTAGACGCGAGTGCCCGCGGCCACGCCTGCGTCGCGTCTTGTGACGACGAACTTGTAGACGCCCGGCTTTACAAGCGGCGTGCCGGACAGGTCGCCGGTCGAGGGGTTAAGCGCCAGCCCCCTGGGCAGGCCTGTGGCGGAGTAGACGCGCCCGGCCTGGGCCTCGAGACCGGGAAGAGCGGCCGTCTCGTTGGCGGAGAGAAAGAGTTTGTTGCGGACCACGCGCAGGGTGGTGATGGATGATGTCGCCGTGCCGAAAATGTTGTTTGTGCGGTAGCGGAATTGGCTGTCGGAGAGGTCGAGCGCGGCGGCGCTGTCCGCGGCGTCCAGCTTCACCACAAGATCGCCGGCGTCGGTAAACGTGAAGAGCTCGCTCGCGGTCACGATGGAGAAGACCGAGGACCCGCGCGGTTTTCGCTCCCACACGACGCCGGCTGCGGGGCGGGCGGTGATGTCGACGAGTATTGTCACGGGACTGCCGAGATACCGCGTGGTCTGGGCGGGGAGCTTGGAGAGGATGCCCGGGGGACCGTTTTTTATCACGTCGAAGGTGAAATCGCTGATGCCATTGCCTGCGATGGCGCGCACGGTGACGGGGAAGCGCCCGCCGAATCGGCCCGGGGTCACGGTGAGAATATTCTGCGCGACAGTCACCTTGGCCACGGATGGCAGCGGAGTGGACACCACCTTGGTGGTGATGACGGGGGCGGCCCGCAAGGGGGCCGGCACTGCGCTCGCGGGCACGGAGCGCACGGTGGTGAGCGGAAAAAGGTTAAAGAGCTCCAACTGGCTCTGGCCGGCCTGGACGTTGTAGTAGGGCAGATTGTCAAACGCGCTGCCGGTCTCCGGGCCGTTCAGATCGAGCTGGTTTAAGGCCGCGATTCGATCCACGACGGCCATGCCGTTGCCGAGCACGCGCGCGAAGGCGGTGAAGCCGCCGTTTTGGTTGTCCAGATTGGCGCGGTTGTCCGCGAGGTTGAAGAACCACTCGTGGGTGGCGGAGTCGGGGGCGTCGGGGAACTTGGCCATCGCGACGGTGCCTCGGGTGTTCGCGGCCCTGAACTCATTTTCGACCGTGATGGGGTTGCCGTCCGAGTCGAGCTTGGCGGGTATCTCCGGCAGGCCGCCGAGCGGTTGGTAGCCGCCGGTCTGGATGATGAAGCCGGGCACGACGCGGTGCACGAAGGTGCCGTCGAAGGTGTTGGGCCTGTCGGCGGCCGTGGTGCTTTCGTTTGCGAGGTAGGTCTTGAAATTCGCCACCGTCTTGGGCGCGTCGGCGGTGAGGAACTCGAGATAGATGTCGCCGAAAGGAGTTTGGATTCTGGCGTAGTCTGCTCCTGCGGCGGGGTATTCCAGCTTGGTGTTAAGGTTGATCTTAACCGGAGCCGAGCCGACCTCGAAGGTGAGATCCCCCAGATTCTGACCGGCCTTCAGCACGGGCGCGTTGCGGACGAGGCCGACGTTTTGACCGTTCAGGATGGGAGCCAGAAAGAACGCGACGAGGCCGAGGCGGACGAAAAGAGAAGGCATGGGCGTGACCAAGAGATTGGCGGGAAACCATGCCCCGCCGCCATTCCAAAGCAGAGGGGCGGAGCCGGACGTTTTTAGGGTTTCGGTCTAACCCGAAAAGCGCGATTGATCTCCGCGATCCGGTGTAACCTCGCGGGCATCTGGCGATTCGCTCAACACCTCGATGCACTCACGAGTGCACCTCGGGTTTCGCTCATCCCCATCTGCTCCACGATCTTTCG
>JBDLWD010000069.1:0-4307 GCA_039804465.1 Verrucomicrobiota bacterium
CCCACATAGAACCGCTCTGAAATCGCCACACCCCGTCGCGCCGCCTCCGTAGAAATTCCAGAAAACCGACGGCCACGGTGGGTCAAAACCGCGATGCGGGCGTCGTTTAACATAGTTTGCCGAGAAGCTACCGGATACAGGCCGTAACCCTTTCGGCGCAAACGACCTTTGGCGATCAACTGAAAAGCCGCCCGGTTGACCGAAGCCTGGCTAAGGCCCCAAAGCGCGGCCAGACTACGCTCGGAAGGCAGTTTTTCCGAGGGCTTCTTCAGGGCCGATTCCAACAACTTGGCGTAGTTGGCCAAGGCAACGGATACCGGACGAGGAGCGGGTGCGGAAGGCATCGGTAAAGACGATGGTTTGTTGCATCACCTCCGCGAACAACCCCGTTTTTGCAAGGACCTTCGCACGTTTACGCCCGCGAGCGCACGGCTCGCGACGAAGAACCCCGGGAGGGCGTGGGCGGAAAAAAACGTGATGACCTGCCGCAGGAGCGCTTACGGCGAGAACCCACAATATTATCTTCCGCCCCGTCCGATACAGCGAGGCGCATTTTTTAGCGTGGGGCTCTCGGTCAAAAGCTAACGCGCGCTTCTTCTCCGCACCCTGGTTTGATAATCCGGGTCTGCCCCATGTATCGAATGGTCAATTTCTTGCCTGCCGTGGATTTGACCAGCAAATCAACTAGGCGTCCGCAATCCCAGCGAATATCCACGGCAAAGCCACCCCGTGCCCTGAGGCCCCGGATTTCACCCTTGCTCCACACGGCCGGCAACGCGGGCAGGATGTCCATTTCGAACACTTCCTCCGCCCCGGTTGCATCAACTCCGCTCTGCAGTAACATTTCCGCCACGCCCGCAGACGCGCCAAAGTTGCCGTCGATCTGAAAGGGCGGATGCGAATCGAATAAATTGGGCAACACGCAGTTCTCGAGAAGCGCGTGCAAGTGCCTCTCCGCACCATCCCCATCTCCCAACCTCGCAAACAAGTTGATCAACCAAGCTCTGCTCCACCCGGTTCCACCCCCGCCGTTTTCAAGCCGGAGCTCCATGGCGCGTCGCAACGCCGCCGCCAGCGCCGGACTCGTCCGCGGACTGATCGCCTGTCCAGGGTAAAGCGCATACGCGTGCGATATATGCCGGTGCCCGGGCTCGGCGTCCACGTAGTCCTCCGCCCATTCCTGCAGACGCCCCGTTTTCGAGCTGATTTGCAGGGGCGCCAGCCTGGCCAGACGATCACGAATCTGGACGGCGAACTCCGTCTCGCCGGCATCCGCGCCAAGCGCCGCGATCGCGGCGAGGCAGTTCTCAAAAAGCTCGCGCACGATCATCAAGTCCATCGTGGCCGCGTAGGTGAACAAGCCCTCGCTCCCATCCGCGCGCAGATAGCGGTTTTCCGGAGAATGCGAAGGACAGGTGACGAGTCGCCCCGCCAGCGCCGTCCCCGCGGGCGCCTCCACAAGAAAATCCACCACGAAAAGGGCCGCCTCTTTCATGGCGGGCCATGCGCGCCGGCGCAGAAACTCCCGATCCATCGAGAACAGGTAGTGGTCCCACAGATGCCGCGTCAGCCATGCCGCGCCCATCGGCCATATGCCCCATACGCCATCCACGGGAGCGGTGCCTCGCCACAAGTCGGCATTGTGGTGCAGCACCCAGCCGCGCGCGCCGTAATAGCTCGATGCCGTCCGCGCCCCGGTGATCCGCAGGTCGTCGATCAGATCAAAAAGCGGACCGTGGCAATCCGCCAGGTTGGCGGTCTCCGCGTGCCAATAGTTCATCTGCAGGTTGATATTGGTCGTCCACTTGCTTCCCCAGGCGGGAGCGATGTCCGCGTTCCATATTCCCTGCAGGTTGGCTGGCTGGGTGCCCGGACGACTCGAGCCGATCAGCAGGTAACGGCCGTATTGAAAAAACAACGCCGCGAGCCCCGGGTCGCGCTCTCCGCGGCGCACCGCCTCCAGCCGCTCGTCCGTTGGCAGGCCGTCGCGCGCGCCGTCGCCTAGCTGGAGTTCCACCCTTCCCATCAGGCCGGAGAAATCCTTCACGTGGCGCGAATGCAGCTCCTGGTAGTTTTTGACCTCCGCGGCCGCCAGTCTCTCCGCGACGATCGATTTCGGGTCGCCCCCAACGTTCTGAAAATCGACAAACGAGGTGGCCGCGGCCAAAATCACCAGCGTCTCCCTGGCGCCCCGCACCCGGCATTCCCCGTCGCAGGTCTCGCAAGCCCCGTCCGTGCGCACCGAAATGCCTACCGCGAAATTCAGGCCGGGCTCGCGCACATCGGCCGTCCAAGGCCGCACCGTGCCGTCGTTCACCCACCTCCCCGTGTA
Source organism: Verrucomicrobiota bacterium (assembly GCA_039804465.1). GTDB lineage: Bacteria > Verrucomicrobiota > Verrucomicrobiia > Opitutales > Opitutaceae > IMCC26134_A. The sequence goes on from JBDLWD010000069.1 coordinate 2,333, forward strand.
AAGCAGCCTTCCCGGCGCGGCCTCGATGGCGAGCGACTCGAACGCGTGCTTGAACCCGAGGCGAAACCCGTGCGTGGACTCTCCCCGTATGCGCAGAACGAGCGCCTGATCGGGTGCCGATACGAATGCCTCCCGCTCCTGCTCGGCCATTGCCCGGCCGGCGCCCCAAACCCGCACCGACGCGACGCCGGTGGCGAGGTCCAAATCCCGTTCGTAACCTGCGCCCGCGGGTTTGGAATCGAACACCATGCCCAGATCGCCCAAAGGCTGATACGCGGTCTGGCAGGCCGGGTTCCCCATGAACCGCTGGTTGGCGAGTTCGGCCGCCTCCGGTTCCCGGCCCGCAAACAAGAGCCGCCGCAACTCGGGTAATACCTCGCGGGCGTCGGCGCGATCATAGTTGACCGGCCCGCCCATCCAAAGTGTTTCCTCGTTCAAAGCCACTCGCTCGCACTCTACTCCGCCGAAGATCATGGCGCCCAAAGCTCCGTTGCCCAAGGGCAAAGCCTCGTTCCATTCGTTCGCGGGGGCCTTATACCAAAGGCGCAGGGGAGATTTGTCTTTCATGGATTTTAGAGAGATTGGGAAAAGTGATTATTATCTCGCGCCCCTTTGCCAGGAACACGGCGGCAAAACGGCGGTAAAAGACAATTGCATGAAGAATTACCATTGAAAGCGAAGCCTGATTTATTGCTAAATCGATATACACCCCCATGTTATTAGCACCCCGAATCCAGCTGCCTCGGCGGTCGGCCCGTAGCCCGGGCGCTTCCGCCCTTTTTTTTATCCTCTGCGTCGGCTTGTTCGCGGTTATGGCCCGGGCCCAAACCTACTCGTGGCGCACGGCTGAAATAGGAGGAGGAGGATTCGTCACGGGCACCGTCTTCCATCCCTCCGAACCCGGCCTGGTTTACGCGCGAACCGACGTGGGCGGCATATATCGCCTGGACGCCGACACCAACAGATGGCTCGCCCTTAATGACGACATCGGAGGACTGAACAACGAATTCCAGCACCTCGGCGTGCTCAGCATCGGCGTGGATCCGTCCGATGCCAACCGTCTCTACATCGCCACGGGACAATACGGGGGCTCCGAAAGCTGGAAACTGCCTTCCCGCATCTACCGTTCCACCAACCGCGGCGACACATGGATCGGCTACACCACCCCCGGCTTCAAGATGGCCGGCAATGGCGAGGGGCGCGGCACCGGGGAACGATTCGCGGTCAATCCGACCAATGGCGCGACCATTCTTCTCGGCACCAGCGACCAAGGAGTCTGGCGCAGCACCGACCACGGCGCGACTTGGACGAAAACCAGTTTCCCATTCACGGGCACAAATTTCCTTATCTACGCCCCGGCTATCGCCCCGGGCCCCGGTCCGGCCCGCCGTGTTTACGCCGCCGCCAACACCCTCACCGGGCAAAGTTTCTGGCTCTCCGACGACAATGGAACCACTTGGGCCGAGGTCCCCAACCATCCGGGCAAAACCGCAGGAAAAGAAATGATGCCCCTCCAGGGCTCTTTTGACGCGGCCGGCGTGTTTTATACCACGTGGGCCGACGCCACCGGCCCGGCCAACTACGCCACCGATTACGGGGTGTGGAAAATGTCCGCCGACGGCGGCACTTGGACCTCCATCCTGCCTCCCACCGGCCAGGGCTTTTTCGCCGGCATAAGCGCCGATCCGCGCGTGGCCGGACATGTCGTCGTCACCACGCTTTTGCGTTGGTGGCCAGGCGACGAGGTCTACCGCTCCACCAATGGCGGAGCCACCTGGACCGCCGCGCTTCGCACCGGCACCCGATCCGCCGGAAACTCCCCCTGGAGCAGCTCCGCCGGTCCGCACTGGATGACCGACATCGACATAGATCCCTTCAACTCGAATCGCGCTATTTTTAATGGCGGCTTCGGTCTCTTCCAGACAACCACGCTGGCCTCCTCCGGCACGGCCCGCACATGGACTTTTTTCAATGA
>JBDLWD010000070.1:0-4435 GCA_039804465.1 Verrucomicrobiota bacterium
ACTTGGCGCCGCCGCCGGTCACGCGAATTTCCTTCGCCTTCACGCCGAGTGCGTCGAGGCGGCGCAGACCGTAGTTCATGCCGAGCGTCACGCCCTCCATGGCGGCGCGGGCCAGGTGGGCCGCGGTGAAGGTCTTGTTGCTCAGGCCGAGCAGCACGCCGGAGCCGGCAGGGACGTTGGGCGTGCGCTCTCCCGCCAGATAGGGCAACAACACGAGCCCTTCGGCACCGGCCGGCACGGACTGCACGGCGGCCGCGAGCGCGGCGTGATCCTGGCCGAATAGCTGACGCACCTGCTCGGTGACGGTGGTGACGTTCATCGTGCAGAGCAGCGGCAGCCAGCCGCCGGTCGAGGAGCAGAAGGCCGCGATCTCGCCCGCCGGGTCGACCACGGGCTGTTCCGCGTAGGCGTAGATCGTCCCCGAGGTGCCGAAGCTGGCGCTGATCACGCCCGGGCTCACGTTGCCCGTGCCGATCGCGCCCATCATGTTGTCGCCGCCGCCGGCAGAGACGACCACGCCCTCGGGCAGGCCAAGCTTGGCGGCGAGTTCGGCGCGGACCACGCCCGGCGACTCGTGCGAAGCGGAGAGCTTGGGCAGCCACGCGGCGAGCTTGGGGTCGATGGCGTTGATCGCGGCCTTCGACCACTGGCGCTTGCGCACGTCGAGCAGCGCGGTGCCGGAGGCGTCGCCGTATTCCATGAAATAGGCGCCGGTGAGGTGGAGGTTGAGAAAATCGTGCGGCAGCAGCACGTGGCGCAGACGCGCGTAGGCCTTGGGCTCATGTCGCTTCAGCCAGAGAATCTTCGGCGCGGTGAAGCCCGGCAAAATCAGACTCCCCGTGTGGCGCAGCGCGCCCTTTTCGCCGCCGAGCTTCTTGGTGATAATCGCGCACTCCTCGATTGTGGAGGTGTCGCACCAGAGCTTGGCCGGACGGATGACCTGGCCCTTTTCGTCGAGCGGCACGAACCCGTGCTGCTGGCCCGAGACACCGATGCCGCGGATCTCGGCGGCGCGCTTAGCGCCGATCTTCTTCACCACCTCGGCGATGGTCTGCTCCAGCGCGCCGGCCCACTCCGACGGATGCTGCTCCATGTGGCCGGCGGGCAGGCCGGGGATGAGCGAGTGCGGGGCGCGCGCCTCGGCGATGACTTTCTTCGCCGCGAGGTCGAGGACGACCGCCTTGGTGGACTGGGTGCCGGAATCGATGCCGATGTAGAGGCTCATGGTGTAAAGGGAGCTCCAAAACTTGGCGCCCCGGCGGCGCCTTGCCCACCCAAAAGCGGCGCTTGTCTCTATCCTACCCCGCCCGTGAACTCCGACGCATCGCCGCATGAGTTTCCGTCTCGACTGGGAAAAACTTTTATCCGACCGCCGTCACGGCCAGGCCGCTTCCTCGGCGACGGGCGCCGGCGGACGCAACCGCTTCGAGCAGGACTACGATCGCGTCATTTTTTCCGCCCCTTTTCGTCGTCTCGCAGGCAAGACCCAGGTCCACCCTTTCGCCAGTCTGGATCACGTTCACAATCGCTTAACCCACACCCTCGAGGTGGCTAGCGTGGGACGTTCGCTCGCGCAGGCCGCCTTTCAACTCCTCGTGGAACGCGGCGAGGTGCCGCCTGGGCGCGGAGCCGAGGACATCGGCTATATCGTGCAATCCGCCTGTCTTGCCCACGACATAGGCAACCCGCCCTTCGGCCACGCGGGCGAATTCGCGATTCGTGCCTGGGCGCAGGAACACCTCGACGACATCTTCCCGTATCGCGACGCCGGCGCCAGCCTCCGCGCCACGCTAGACGACTGGCGCTGGTTTGAGGGCAACGCCCAGAGCTTCCGGCTCGTTTCCCGCGCCGACAATCGCGACCAGGACTACTTCCTCTTCACCTACGCATCGCTCGGCGCGCTCATAAAATACCCTTGGGCGGTGGACGATCCGCGCACCGCGGAAAAGAAAAAGCACGGCGCCTTCTCGTCCGAGAAGCCGCTGCTCGCCGAGGTCTGCGCCGATCTGGGCCTGCACGGTCCCGACGGCATGGTCAGGCATCCGCTCTCCTACCTCTCCGAGGCCGCCGACGACATTTGCTACCGCATCGCCGACTTCGAGGACGCGGTCGAGATGCGCATCCTGCCCGAGAGCGAGGTGCGCGACATCTTCAAACTAATCATCGGCGATACTCCAGATGTCGCCTCCCGTCCCCTGCCGGCCTTGCGTGCCCGCGCGATTCGTCGGCTCATCGAGGCCGCCGTCGCCGCCTTTCGCGACGACTACGAAGCCATCATGGCGGGCAGACGCCCCTCGGACCGCGACCTGAAATCCGACTTTCCCTCCCACGTTCAGGCCGCGCTCAAACTCATCAAGTTGCGCTACGAGCCCATCTTCGACCATCGCCCCAAAGTAGCGGTCGAGTTGGGCGCTCATGCCGTGCTCGGACGCATTCTCTCCACCTACGCCCGCGCCGTGCGCGAACTCGCCGAAAAACGCAGTTACGAGCAACTCGGCTTCGTCCACAAGCGCTGCCTCGTGCTCGCCTGGCCCGAGACCTATATACGGGCCAACGAATCCCGCGACACCGCTTGGTGGCTCGCGCGCGTGATGGACCATGTGGCCGGGATGACCGATGCCCACGCTACTCAGGTGTCGCGCGAAATCACCGGCGCCTGACACCAGCCCCTAGCTCCCCGCTCCCCATGCGCGTGATGTGCTACCGCTGCTTCTGGCCGCAACCGCATTGCTGGTGCGGCTCTCTGCGCCCCATGCCCACGCGCACCCGCTTCGTGTTCCTCATGCACCCCAAGGAGGCCCGTCAGGAGAAAGCCGGAACGGGGCGTCTCACCCACCTTTGCCTCCCCAACAGCGAGATTCAGGTCGGCGTCGGCTTCGACGACCACGAGCCCGTGCAGGCCCTCCTGCGCGATCCGGCCAACCACTGCGTCCTACTCTATCCCGGCCCTCAGGCGCGCAACCTCTCGCGCGGCGAACTCGCGCCCGCCGACTACGCCGGTAAACGCCTCGTCGTTCTCCTCCTCGACGCGACCTGGGCCTGCGCGCGCAAAATGCTCCGGCTCTCGACAACGCTGCAGTCGCTCCCGCGCATCATGTTCACCCCGACCGCGCCGAGTCGTTTCATAATCAAACAACAGCCGCAGGAGGGCTGCCTCAGCACGCTCGAAGCGACGCACGAAACCCTGCTCGCGCTCGAACGCGGCGGCCTCGACGCCTACCCCGACCCCGCGCAACTCCTCGATGTCTTCGATCGCATGCAACGCTTTCAGATCGAGTGCGCGCGCGACCCCAATCGCGCCAGCTACCGCGGAGGCAAGGGCTACAGCGATCCCGCCACGCGTAAACGCACGCGCGGTCGCAGCGCCTCGCGGCGAAACTTTTTCATCAAGACGGCCCCTGCGGATGCCGCCCCGCCCGATTCGTTCTCGTCATCGGGCCCGTAGAAAAGCGGCGAGGCCGCCCCGCCTCAGCCCACGCGCACGAGCAAGACGCGGCCCGCGCATTCGACCTTCGCGCCGCCGTGGATCTTCTTTCGCGCCGCCTTCTCGACCGCGCCGTCCACCTTCACCTCGCCGTGGTTGATCGCATATTTCGCCTGGCCTCCGCTCTCAAAAATCCCGGCGAACTTCAGGAGCTGTGAAAGCTCGATCGGCTCGGCGCGGATCTTGATCTCCTCGGCATGGGAATGGGACTTGCTCATGCGCGCACCCTGAGCGCCCGCCCCGCCCGCGTGCGAGCTTGATTTGCCAAATCCCATTGCCGCGCACCGCCCACGCCCCGACCTTCCACCCATGGCCCTTCACCCCCTCAAGTGGTCGCGCCCCACGCTCATCCTCGGCGGACTCGTGTTCGGCGCTCTGCTCGGTCTTCTCGTCCACTCCCTCGTCTCCACCCCCGAGGCTCAGGCGCGCCTAGCCTGGTGGCTGACCAACGTCATCCAGCCACTCGGCCGCCTCTTCATCCGCATCATCTTCATGGTGGTGATCCCGCTGATTTTCTCCGCCATCGTCCTCGGCGTCGCCGAGATGGGAGACCTCCGCAAACTCGGCCGCGTCGGCCTCAAATCCCTCGGCGCCACCCTCCTCCTCTCCTCGATCGGCGTGGCGATCGCCCTAGCCGTCGCCAACCTCTTCGCCCCCGGCGAACACATGTCGCCCGAGACGCGCGCCGGCCTCATCGCCGAATACTCCGCCGGCGCCGCCGACAAAGTCGCCATCGGCCAGGCCAAGTCCCCGCCCCTCGCCGACACGTTGCTCGGCCTCATCCCCCAAAACCCCCTCGCCGAGGCGGTCAACGCCTTCGCGCCCAACTACACCGGCGGCGGCCTCATCGCAGTCATGGTGTTCTCGCTCTTCTTCGGCGTGGCCCTCGCCCTCCTCCCCGCCGAACGCGCCTCTCCGCTGCTCGCCGTGCTGCGCGCCGTTTTCGAGGTC
>JBDLWD010000071.1:0-3503 GCA_039804465.1 Verrucomicrobiota bacterium
ACCGATGATGGCGTTCATCGGGGTGCGGATCTCGTGCGACATGTTGGCGAGGAATGCGCTCTTGGCTTCGGCGGTCGCCTTGGCTTCGGCGGCTAGATCCCGGGCGACGGCGGTCGCGGCCTCCAGTTCGCGGTTGCGCATTTCCAGCGCGGCGCGCGTCTCCCGGTGGTCCATGTTCTCCTCGCGCAGGGCGAGCTCGGTCATGATGATCGAGGCGAGGTCGTTAAGCAGGGCTATCTGTTGGGGCGTCCATTCGCGCGGGCTGCCGTCGATCACGCAAAAGGAACCGAGCACTTGGCCGTCGCGGCTGCGCACGGGCGAGCCGAGGTAGGCGATGACGCCGAGCTCGGGGATGGCGGGGTTGTCGCACACCAGCGGATGGACGCGGGCGTCGCCCACCACCAGCGGCGCCCCGGAGACGACCACGTGTTGGCAAAACGAGTGGCTGAGGGGCGTTTCGCGCGTCGTGGCGTAGGGCTCGGAAAGGCCTATGGCGGATTTGAAGAACTGCCGCCGGTCGTCGACCATCGACAGGAGGACGATAGGGGCGGAGAGCAGGTGGGAGGCGAGGCGGGAAACGCGGTCGAAGGTCTCCTCCGCCTCGGTATCCAGCAGGCGCAGCTTTTCCAGCGAGAGCAGCCGACGTGGGTCATCGAGCGGGCGGAGTGGCATCGGGGTGAATACCTTCTGCCTGACCGCGTGTAAGTGGCAAGGCTAGGGTTTCTTCCGAATCCCACTCAAGGAGGCCGGCCGGGGTGTGCCGGCCTCCGCGCGTCGCTCAGGCTCCCTTGGCGGGCTCGGATTTTTTCTCCGCCTTTACCGGCAGGGCGCGGGTGGCGATCTCCTGTTTCACGCGGGCGAGGAAGTCGGCGAAGGGCAGCACGCCTTCGTCGCCCTTGGCGCGGGAGCGCACGGAGACGGCCTGCACCTCGGCCTCCTTTTGTCCGACCACGAGCATGTAGGGGATCTTCGCGAGTTCGGCGCGGCGGAGTTTGGCGCCTACCTTGTCGGCGTCGCCGTCGAGGGCGACGCGCACGCCCGCCTCGCGGAGCTGGTCGTAGATGGCCTTGGCGTAGTCGTTCACCTTTTCCGAGATGGGCGCGATGCGCACCTGCTCGGGGGCGAGCCAGACGGGGAAGTCGCCCGCGAAGTGCTCGATGAGCACGCCGCAGAAGCGCTCCATCGAGCCGAAGGGCGCGCGGTGGACCATGACGGGGCGGTGTTTCTGGCCGTCGGCTCCGATGTAGTGGAGGTCGAAGCGCACGGGCAGGACGTAGTCGACCTGCACGGTGCCGAGCTGCCACTCGCGGCCGATGACGTCCTTGATGACGAAGTCGATCTTCGGGCCGTAGAAGGCGGCCTCGCCGGGCTCCTCGGTGAAGGGGACGCCGAGGGTGGCGGCGGCCTGGCGGCAGGCGTTCTCAGCGATGTCCCATTTGGCGGGATCGCCGGTGAACTTATTGCCATCCGGATCGCGCAGGCCGACGCGCACGCGGTAGTCGGACATGCCGAGCGTCGTCAGAACCGTCTTCACGAGCGAGAGGCAGCCGAGCACTTCCTGCGCGACCTGCGCCTCGGTGCAGAAGAGGTGGGCGTCGTCCTGGGTGAAGCCGCGGACGCGGGTCATGCCGTTGAGCTCGCCGGACTGCTCCCAGCGGTAGACGGTGCCGAACTCGGCGAGACGCACGGGCAGGTCGCGGTAGGAGTGCGGCTGCGAGGCGAAGATCTTGATGTGGTGGGGGCAGTTCATCGGCTTCAGGAGGAAGCCGTCGAGCAGCGTAGTGGGATCCTTGATACGGTCTTCGCCGATCACGGTCTTGCCGGCGCGCTCGTTGATGCCGGCGGCGAAGGAGGCGGAGACGGCCTCGAGGCGGGCGGTCATCTCGGCGCAGCCGCAGCCCTCGGAGCTGATCTGGGCGAGCTGGTCCGGCTCGATGATGGCGGGGAACTGGGCGTCCTTATAGTAGGGGAAGTGGCCGGAGGTCTTGTAGAGCGCGAGCTTGCCGATGTGGGGGGTGAAGACTTGGGAGTAGCCCTGCTTGCGGAGCTCCTCGGAGATGAAGTTTTGCAGCTCCTGGCGGAGGATGGCGCCCTTCGGGGTCCAGAGGATGAGGCCTTGGCCGACGTCCTCGTCGATGTGGAAGAGCTGGAGGTCCTTGCCCAGCTTGCGGTGGTCGCGGAGCTTGGCCTGCTCCATGCGCTCGAGGTATTGCGCGAGCTCGTCCTTGGAGGCGAAGGCGGTGCCGTAGATGCGCTGGAGCTGTTTGTTCTTCTCGTCGCCGCGGTGGTAGGCGCCGGCGATGGTGAGGAGTTTGAAGGCCTTGACCTGTTTGGTGTAGCGGACGTGGGTGCCGGCGCAGAGGTCCATGAACTCGCCGTTTTCGTAGAACGAGATGGCCTCGCCCTCGGGAATGTCGGCGAGGCGTCCGAGTTTGTAGCGCTCCTGGCCACGGGATTTGATGATCTCAACGGCCTCCTCGCGGGAGACCTCCTTGCGGCGGAAGGGCTGGTTTTCGTCGATGACCTTCTTCATCTCGGCCTCGAGCTTGGCGAGGTCCTCGTTGGTGAGCTTATGCTCGAGATCGATGTCGTAGTAGAAGCCGGTTTCGGTCGGCGGGCCGATGTCGAGCTTGGCGTCGGGAAAGACGCGGAGGACGGCGGTCGCGAGGATGTGCGAGCAGGAGTGACGGATCTCGTCGAGGGGAGTCATGGACATGGTGAAAAGGGGGAGGGTTTTAGGATTTAACGCAGAGGCGCAGAGACGCGGAGGGGATGCAGGGAAGGCAGGAGAGAGAAGAGGGTGGATGAGTTTATGGTTCCTCCGCGCCTCTGCGTCTCTGCGTTGAAAATGGTTTGGTTCGTTACTTCTTGGCGGGTTCGAGGGAGTAGCCGTCCTTGCGGTCGAGCATGGTCCAGCCGAGGGCGGCGATGGCGCCGCGGAGGCGGTCGGCCTCGGCCCAGTTTTTGGCGGCCTTGGCGGCCCAGCGTTGATCGGCTAGGGCGGTGACCTCGGCGGGGGTCTCGGTCTTTGGCTTGGCGGGCTCGGTGAGGTCGAGACCGAGGGCGAAGAGGATGCGGTCGAAGGCGGCCGGGCTGACGCCGGCGGGGCCGGCGTGGAGGGCGGTGAAGATGATGCCGAGCGCGTGCGGCGTGTTGAGGTCGTCGTTGAGCGCGGCGAGGGCGGGGGCGAAGGGATCGGCGGCGCCGCCGGGCTGGAGCGCGGCGCGGTAGGCGCGAAGTTGGGCGAGCGCCTTCTCGGCGGCGTGGAGCGAATCGAGGGTGAAGTTGAGCTGCTTGCGCGGGTGGCCGGCAAGGAGGGCGTAGCGGAGGGCGGCGGGCGAGTGGCCCATCTCGCGGAGCTGGTCGAGGGTGTAGAGGTTGCCCAGCGACTTGCTCATCTTCTTGCCGTCCACGAGCAGGTGCTCGCTGTGATACCAGTGGTGGGCGAAAGTCGTGCCGTTGCAGCACTGGCTCTGGGCGATCTCGTTTTCGTGGTGGGGGAA
>JBDLWD010000072.1:0-3294 GCA_039804465.1 Verrucomicrobiota bacterium
GCGCACCTCGGCCAGACCGTGGCCGCCTTGTCCGTGACCAAACCCGGCACCGCCCCCTCCATGCCCACCGCGCGCGAAATCGCGGCCTTTCTCAAGCGCCGCGGCTGAACACGGGCCCGGCATCCTCCCTTTTTCATTCTCTCTATGATACCCACACCAAGACGTCTGATCCTCGCCCTGCTCGCCGCTCCTGCCGCCCTCTTCGCGGCGGTCACCCCGGCGTCGCTTTTCCAAAACTCCGCCGTGCTCCAACGCGGCAAACCCGTGCCCGTCTGGGGCACCGCCACCGCCGGCGAGAAGGTCACCGTCGTCTTCGCGGACCAGACCAAGTCCACCATCGCGGCCGCCGACGGCCGCTGGAGCGTCACTCTCGATCCGCTCGTCGCCTCCGCCACGCCCGCCTCGCTCACCATCGCGGGTGAAAACACCGTTACGCTCTCCGATATCGTCGTCGGCGAGGTCTGGCTCGCCTCGGGCCAGTCCAACATGGAATGGGTGGTCAAAAACACCCACGACGCCGACCTCGAGCAGCGCACCGCGCGCTTCCCGCTGATCCGCGAAGTGAAGGTCAAACGCACGACCGCCAACGAGCCCGCGTCCACGTTCGAGGGCCAATGGCGCGCCGCCTCGCCCGCCACCATCTCCGAGTTCAGCGCCGTTGCCTACGCATTCGCGCGCGAACTGCACCTCGCCCTCGATGTGCCCGTGGGCGTCATCAACAGCACCTGGGGCGGCACGCCGGTGGAGGCTTGGATGAGCCCCGCCATGCTCGCCTCCAATTCCGCGTTCGCGGTTGTCGGCGAACGCTGGGCCAAGACCCTCGCCGACTATCCGGCCAAAAAGGCCGCCCACGACGCCGAGCTCGCCGCCTGGCAGGCGGCCAAGACCGCCGCCGAGGCGCGCGGGGAAAAATTCACCACCGCCCAGCCCCGCGCCCCCCAAGGCCCCGGCTCGCCACACACCCCCGCCAGCCTCTACCACGGCATGATCGCCCCGCTGCTGCCTTACAGTCTGCGCGGCGCCATCTGGTATCAGGGCGAGAGCAACGCCGGCCGCGCCGCCGAATACCACGCGCTCTTCTCGACCATGATCCAGGGCTGGCGAACCGACTTCGCCCAAGGCGATTTCCCCTTCTTCTGGACGCAGCTCGCTTCCTTCAAAGCCACCAACCCAGACGCCGCCGAGTGGGCCGCCCTCCGCGAGGCCCAGACCAAGACCCTCGCCCTGCCCGCCACCGGCCAGGCCGTCATCGTCGACTCCGCCGTGAGCGACTTCGGCGACATCCATCCTCGCGCCAAACTTCCCGTCGGCCGCCGCCTCGCCCGCCTCGCCTTGAACCGCGCCTACGGCGACTCCTCCCTCGCCGATTCGGGACCGGTCTTCGCCGCCGCCACCCCTGAAGGCGCCTCCATGCGCGTCACCTTCTCACCCACCGACCGCAAGGTCCGCCACGCCGCCCGCGATCTCACCGGCTTCGAGGTCGCCGGCGAGGACCGCGTATTCCGTCCCGCCCAGGCCCGCATCGACAACAACTCCGTCCTGGTCTCCTCGCCCGAGGTCGCCGCGCCCGTCGCCGTCCGCTACGCTTGGCGCAACGCACCCGACGCCGGCCTGCAGGACGATCTCGGCCTGCCCGTGCCCCCCTTCCGCAGCGACGCCTGGTAAAGCCCGGTCGCCCCTCGCGCGGCGGTTGCCTCCCAGCGGCCGCCGCGCTTTTTTATGTCCCGCGCGGGCCATCTCCCCGCCCCCGCTCCACGCTCTACGCTCCCTGCCCTTCGCTCCCATGACCTCCGCCACGCTCGCCGCCGCGCTTGATTCCACCAACCTGCGCCTCGACGCCCCCGCCGCCGACATCGTCGCCCTCTGCCACGAGGCCGCGAAATACCGCTTCGCGTGTGTCATGATTTACCCCGCCAGCGTGCCCCTCGCCGCCGAGGTCCTGAAAGGCTCCGGCATCAAAATCGGCACCGTGATTGGCTTCCCCAGCGGCCGCTTCTCCACCGCCGCCAAGGCCGCCGAGATCGACGAGGCCCGCGTGGCCGGAGCCCACGAAGTCGACATCGTCATGAACTACGCCGCCCTGCGCGACGGGCACCTCGACCTCGTCGACCGCGAGCTGCGCTCCCTTACCCAGCGCGCCCACGGCCACGGCCAGTTGGTGAAGATCATCGTGGAAACCTGCTACCTGGACGCTGACCAACGCCTCACCGCCCTGCGCCTTTGCGAGGACTCCGGCGTGGAGTTCATAAAAACCTCCACCGGCTTCGGCAGCGCCGGCGCCAAGGTCGAGCACATCGCCGCATGGGCCGCCGCCCGCCGCGGCAAGATCCAGCTCAAGGCCTCCGGCGGCATCAAAAATCTCGCCGACGCCCGCGCCCTTATCGACGCCGGCGCCACCCGCCTCGGCACCAGCAACGCCGCCTCCATCCTCGCAGAGTTCACCGGCGCCGCCCCCGCAGCCCCTCAGGGCGCCGGCTACTGAGCGCGGCTTCCTCCCGCGCGACGGGACGGCGACGCCGTTTCGTCGCTTGCACCGCCCCCGCCTTCTTGCGGCCATCGTCGCCGCATGTCGTCGCCCACGCCTCCGCCCGTCCCGCCGCTCGCCCCGCCCACCCTCGCCGAGGCGGCGAACGACGACCTGCTCCTGTCGCGCTTCCTCGACGCCATGGCGGCCAAGGGTCTCGCGCTCTACCCCGAGCAGGAGGAGGCCGTGCTCGAACTGCTCTCCAGTCGTAATGTCATTCTGAATACACCCACCGGCTCCGGGAAATCCCTCGTCGCCGCGGCCGCGCACTTTTTCGCCCTCTCCCGCGGCAGGCGCTCCGTCTACACCTGCCCGATCAAGGCGCTGGTCAACGAGAAGTTCCTCGCCCTCTGCCGCGACTTCGGGCCCGAGCGCGTCGGCATGATGACCGGCGACGCCACCGTGAACGCCGACGCGCCCATCCTCTGCTGCACCGCCGAGATTCTGGCCAACCAGGCCCTCGCCCGCGGCGACGAGGCCGGCCTGTCCGTGGTCATCATGGACGAGTTTCACTACTACTCCGACCCCGAGCGCGGGGTCGCCTGGCAGGTGCCGCTTCTCGCCCTCACCCGCGGCCGTTTCCTCCTCATGTCCGCCACGCTGGGCGACACGAAGTTCATCGAGCGCGAACTCGAGCGCCGCACCTCCGCGCCCGTCGCCGTCGTCCGCAGCGACCGCCGCCCCGTGCCGCTCCACTTCGAGTGGTCCGAGACCCCGCTCGCCGAGCGCGTCGAGCAACTTCTCCTCGAGCGCCGCGTCCCCGCCTACCT
>JBDLWD010000073.1:0-3952 GCA_039804465.1 Verrucomicrobiota bacterium
AGATTTTTCGGGAGCTTGAGCGCGCGGAAGAGGGCGGAGTCGTTGACCGGACGGTAGCCGGGGGCGCGGAGAATATCGAGGAGCTGGGAGCGGAAATTCATGGCTGATTTTTAACCACTGAGGGCACGGAGAAACACTGAGAATGAGTGCGGGACCCGACGGGCTGGTGCCTACGTGTTCCTCAGTGTTCTCAGTGGTAGAATAGTCAGCCGATTTGGAGGTCGGCTTCTGTGATGAGGTAAGCTTCGAGGCGTTTGGTGACGCGAGCAAGGTCGCTCGCGGCGGGGGCTTCGGGGGCGTCGGAGGGAAGCGCGAGGGCGGCGGCTACGTGGGCGCGGTCGCCCGGCGGGAGCGCGGGCAGCCAGTGCTGTTTCAGGGGCAGGCCCTCGTCTCGGGCGAAGAGGTAGAGGCTTTTGAAAAACACGAGATCCGGGCGCGATTCAGGGCGGGCGAAAGCGGAGAAGGCCTGGGTGAGCAGGGCGTCGATGGCGGCGCGGCTATCCTCTGGCACGGGATTTTTCGTCACGACACGCGCCAGACGCGAAGCGGCGGAGAGGGTTGCGTAATCGCGGCCTATGCCTGCGTGACGTGAGAGGATGCGGTGCTCGCGGACGAACCACGGGCCGCTCGCGGGGGCGCCTTTGGCGTGGCGAAGATCAAGGGCGAGGCGGTCGAAGAGGTCGGGCGTGGGCGAGGCGTCGGTTTTGGCGACGCGACCAGGTCGTAAAAGCGCGGAGAAAAGGCCGTCGGAAGGCGAGAAACAGGTGAGGACGAGGTGGTCGCCCGCGTGCGGGGCGAGGGCGAGGAGGTGCGCTTCGGTTTGGTGGACGAGCGAAGACATGCGGGACTACCGCGAGGGGCGCTCCTGGCAGCAATCATTTTTGTCAATCATTGATTGACTAATGGATCGGCGGCGTTGGGGCTTTAACGAAAAGGGAGTGAGGAGGTTGGAAGTGCGGAGTAGCTTAAGGGCGCGGTTTTCGGCCGCGCGCATGCGACGCTTGTTCTTCGGCTGAAGGTCGTCGTAGCCGGCGAGGTGGAGCCAGCCGTGTATGACGTAGCGGAGGAGTTCCTCGCCGAAGGGGAGCTCGTGCTTCTTCGCGTAGGCGAGGGCGGTGTCGACGGAAACGCAGACGTCGCCGGCGTGTCCGAGGCTCTCGTCTCCCTCGAAGGTGATGACGTCGGTGGTGGTGGGGTCGTCCAGGTAGTCGGCGTGCAGTTTGGCCAGCGCAGGGTCTGTGAGGAAGGTAACGGAGAGTTCGCCGGCGGGCGCGGCGCAAGCGCCAGGGGTTTTGGCGCGGCGTCGGGCGGCTGGTGAAAGGGTAGGCAGGTCTGCGGCGGTGAAGCGAAAATGCGCGTCGAGGTGGTCGACGGCCCGGGCGAGAGCGCGGCGGTCGAAGCGCAGGCGCGGGTGGCGGTTGGCGATGGCGAGTTCGCGCATGCGGGCGGGTGCGTCAGGCTTTGGCGGCGGGGTAGGCCACGCGGCCGTGGAGCATGTTGACCAAGGTGTGTTGGAAGCTGTCCTTGATCTTGGTCAGTTCGGCGAAGGTGAGGGGGCTTTCGTCGAGTTGTCCGTCGGCCATGCGCTCGCGGACTATCTGGTCGATGATCTCGTCGAGGTGCTGGGGGGTGACTTTGGGTAGACTGCGGGCGGCGGCCTCGATGGCATCGGCGAGGTGGATGATGGCGCTTTCCTTGAAGCGAGGACGGGGCCCGTCGTAGCGGTAGGTCTGGTCGGGCAGGGCGGGGGTGGCGCGGGTCGGGTCGGCGGGATCGGAGGAAACGCCGAGGAGCGGCGGGAGTGGAGAGTGGGTGTCGGGCTTGCGGCGCAGGGCCTGCAGGGCGCGCTGATAGAAGTAGCGGATAAGGGTGGTGCCGTGGTGCTGCTGTATGACGTCTATGACGGGGCGGGGCAGCTTGTGGCGGATGGCGAGGTCGACGCCGTCCTTCACGTGGGCCTTGATGACCAGGGCGGAGAGGGAGGGGTTGGCGTCGTCGTGGGGGTTGTCGCCGTCGTGCTGGTTTTCGGTGAAGTAGTGGGGCTTGGCGGTCTTGCCGATGTCGTGAAATAGGGCGCAGACGCGGGCGAGCAGGGGATTGGCGCCGATGGCGGCGGCGGCGTTTTCCGAGAGCTGGGCGACGACGAGGGAATGGTGGTAGGTGCCGGGTGCCTCCATCTGCATGAGGCGAAGGAGGGGGTGGTTGTAGTCGGTGAGCTCGAGCAGGGTGATGTCGGTGGTGCGTTTGAAGAGATTCTCGAGGAAGGGGAGGAGGCCGACGACTAGCACGCCGCAGAGCAGGGCGGCGGCGAGGCCGGCAGCGGTTTGCTTAAGTATGGCGGGCAAAGGCAGACGTTCGGCGAGGCCGAGCAAAACGACACCGACGGCGAGGGTGAGGCCGGCGTTTAAGGCGGCGCGCAGGATGCGGTTGCGACGGCGGGTTTGGTTGACACCTTGAATGGCGACGAGGGTGGCGAGAAACTCGAGGACGAGAAGGTCCAGCCGGCCGCCCCAGATCACGGAGGTGAAAATGGAGAGGAAGAGCGCCATGAAGATGGCGGAACCTGCGTCGATGAGCAGGGCGACGATGAGGGGCGCGATAAGGACGGGCGCTATGTAGGGCAGCAGCGAGGCGGCGGCGGAGTTTTCGAGGAAGAAGTCTAGCGAGCCGAGGGAGTAGGTGCCGCGGACGAGGGCGAGATTGGCCACGACGACCAGGGCAAGCAGGGCCAGGCGGGAGTTGGATTGCAGTGTTTCCGGGTCCTCGAGCCTGATGTAGATGAGCGAGGCTGCCAGCATGGCCAGGACGAGAAGGATGCGACCGGTCAGGCGGGTCGTTTCGTCGAGCGGTGCGGTGTTTTCGGCGAGGGCGGCTCGGTGCGCCTCAAGCATCTCGAACTGCTCCAGGCTCACGCGGGTGTCGGGCTCTATTATCGACTGGCCGCGCTCGACGGAAACCAACACGGGCCGTAGGTCGCGGACGGCCTCGGCCTCGCGGTCGCGGGAGGCCTCGCGGTCGAATACGAGGTTGGGCTTAACGCCGTCGCGAAAAATCCGATACAGGGCGGCGGCCCGGGAGCGGTCGGGCTCCTCGGCCGCGAGCGTGACGCGCAGGTAGGTGAGGGCGTCCTCGATGGTGTCAACGGGGCGGGCGGCCACCGCGCCGTCCGGACGGACGATTTGCAGAAGCTTGAGGGTGGCGGTGTTTTTGTCCCCGACCAGATCGTCGGGCGCGGTGATACCTTGGGAGTGAAGAGTGCGGAGAATGCCCAGTCCCAGGTCGGCCAGCTTGGCGGAGGCGACGTCGGCCGCGGCGAAAAGGGCGACGTCGTCGGGCGAAGCACGGTAGGGGCCGCGGGCGTTGTAGAGCGCGGTGTTTTCCGCGAGAAAGGACGTGCGTTGGGCGGGATCGAGTCCGGGGTAGGGCGCGAGGGACGCGACGAGTTCGTTCAGATGAAGTTCGAAACGTCGGAGCGGCGCCGGATCGATCCGGTAGACGGGAGGAACACGCTCGGCCAGTCGAACGCGAGCCTCCTCGGTCTTGACCTTGCTCTCGTAGCTGAATGGCACCGCGGCGACGATGCGCACGGAAGAGACCTGGTTGGGCAGGATGGAGAGGGTGCGGTTGGTGACACCTACGAAGGAGACAAGGACTATGGCCGCGACGGTGGCCATGAACAGGGCCACGGCCGCGATGCGGGAGGAGTCGAGCGCGGCCGCGAGGCCCTTGCCGGGCGCGGCGGTCTGGCGTCGGCGCGCGGGTAGAGGCTGCGAGGCGGTCGCGGCGTAGGCGGCGCGGAGACGGGCGAGAAACTGGGCGAAGGAGGACAAGCGGATTGCCGGATGACGTCTCAGGTGGCGTCGGGTCCGATGGGGTTTTGGTATCGCTCGTAGGCCTCGATGATTTGAGGACGAGCGGGTGGCGGACGACGTCGGCGCCGCTGAACTGGTGA
>JBDLWD010000074.1:0-5851 GCA_039804465.1 Verrucomicrobiota bacterium
ACGACGTCGACCTCAACGTGGTGGCCCGAGGCACGCCCGGCCTCTCCGGCGCCGAGCTCGCCAACCTCCTCAACGAGGGCGCCCTCCTCGCCGCCCGTCGCGGCAAGAAGCGCGTCGACGCGCAGGATGTGGACGACGCCCGCAACAAGGTCCTTTTCGGCCTCGAGCGCCGCAAGGGCATGGACGCCGAGGATCGCAAGATTGTCGCCGTTCACGAGGCCGGCCACGCACTCGTCTCCGCCGTCATCAAGGACGAGACCATGCCCGTCCACAAGGTGACCATCATCCCCCGCGGCCGCTCGCTCGGCAGCACGATGTATATCCCCTCCAAGGACACCTACAACTACGCCAAGCGCCGCATGCTCAACCAGCTCGCCACGCTCTTCGGCGGCCGCATCGCGGAGGACGTCGTCCTCGGCGACATCACCTCCGGCGCCTCGGGCGACATCCGCCAGGCCTCGAAGCTCGCCCGCCACATGGTGTGCGACTGGGGAATGAGCGTGCTCGGGCCCATCTCCTTCGGTCAAAACGAGGACACCGTTTTCCTCGGCCGCGAGATCACCCGCTCCCAGTCGCACAGCGAGGAGACCTCCCGCGTGATCGACGCCGAGGTGAAGAAGATCGTCGACGAGCAATACGCCCGCGCCCGCGAGATCATCCTCAACCACCGCGCCGCCTTGGACAAAATCTCCGACGCGCTCCTCGAGTTCGAGACCATCGATGGCAAGCACGTCGACGAGATCCTCGAGTTCGGCGAGATCCGCAGCCCGATCCGTCCGCCCGAGCCTCCTCCCATCCCGCAGACCGCGGCCAAGCCCGAGGGCGTGGTCGCGCCGCGTCGTGAGGATGATTCGCTGGGCGGGGCGCCCGCGCCGTCCCCGGCCTGAGCGACGCCCAAGGTCCGCCTTTTTTTCGGCCCCGCGACTCCTTCCGGAGCGCGGGGCTTTTCGTTGGCAAGCCCGGCCCGGCGGGCTTGCCTCGGCGCGTGCCCTCGTCTGACCAACCGCCTTCCGAAGCCTCAGCCGCCAGCCTCGCGCTGCGGCCCATCGGCTACATCCGCAGCGGCAAGACGGTGAAATTCCAGGCCCGCCACCAGCCCGACGAGCGCGAGGCGGAGGAGAACTTTTTGGAACTGTTGCCCGAGGCTGACCTCGCGCTCGCCACCACCGATCTCGGCGGCTTCGAGCGCGTGTGGCTGCTCTGGTGGTTTCATCGCAACACGACCTGGCGCCCGAAAGTCATTCCGCCGCGCGGGCCGCAGAAGCGGCGCGGCCTCTTCGCAACGCGCTCGCCGCACCGGCCCAACGCCCTCGGGTTGACGCCGGTCCGCCTCCTTGGCGTCGAGCGGGGCGGTCGTCTGCTGCGCCTGGGGCCGTGCGACCTCGTCGAGGGCACGCCGGTTTTTGACATCAAGCCCTATGTTCCGGCCTACGATTCGTTTCCCGGCTCCCGCGCCGGCTGGATCGACGAGGTGGACGCGGCGGAGCGTGCCGCGCCGCGGTTCGAGGTGGAGATCGCCGCGCGCGCCGTCGAGCAGGCGGAGTGGTTGCGGCAGGGGTGGGGGATAGAGTTTCTGCCGCGCGTGCGCGAGTTGCTGGGGCGCGATCCGGCGCCGCACCGCACGCGGCGCATCCGGCGCGTGCCGGAGGAGCACGGAGGTGGCTTCGAGATCGGCTGCGGGGCGTGGCGCGCGCTGTTTGTCTGCGACGATGCCGCGATGCGGGTGACTATCACCGGACTGGGCCCGTCCTATCCGCGCTGGCAGTTGTCTCGCGACGGCGCCGACCAGGTGCCCGACCGCGAGGCGCAGGAGGCGTTTCTGGCGCGCTGGCCCGAGGCCGAGTTGCCCCTGAAAACGGCCTACCGCGGCCCTCGTTCCCGGGACCGGGACGGCCCGGCTTCGGGGTTATAGCGCGAAGACGTGAACGCCCACGAGGCGGCCGCGCAGCGGGCGCAGATCGCAGTCGGTGAATCCGCGGGCGGAGTCGGCTCCGGCCCGTTGTTTCACCTGATCGCTGATGGCGATGCGGGTGCCGAGCTCGCGGTTCATTTCCTCCAGACTGATGGCGATGCTCACGGTTTCGCCCATGACGCAGTATTTCATGCGCGAGGCGCCGCCGATGTGGCCGGCGACCACGGAGCCGGTGTGGATGCCGACATGGAGGGTGAGAAGCTCCACGCCCGCCCGGCGCCAGCGTTCGGCCAGGCCCTGGGCCTCCCAGCCGCTGTTGAGCCGGTTCATGCGTTTCTGCATCATCTGGGCGCAAAGCAGGGCGCGGTCTGCGTGGTCCTCAAGGGCCAGTGGCGCGCCGAACACGGCCATGATGCAGTCGCCGCGAAAATCGAGCAAGCAGCCGCCGTGCTGCTCAATCACCGCGGTCATCGCGCCCAGATACTCGTTGGCGAAGGAAACGATCTCCATCGGCGATAACTGCCCGCTAATCCGGCTGTATTGGGCGAGGTCGGCGAAGAGCACGGTGGCGATCCGCTCCACGCCGCCGAGGGTTGGCGTCTGGCCGTTTGCGAGCACGGCGCGGGTCAGTTCGTCGCTCAGGTAAAGGCCTTGGGTCGCGCGCAGGTGCTCGCGTTCGCGGAGCTGGCGGGCCAGATCGCCGATCTGGGTTCCGAGCAGGGTGAACTCGTCTCCGGCGTCGTCCTTGAGGTCGCTCGCGGAGAAATCGTGTTTTCCGGCGGCGATTTCGGTGGTGGCGTTGAAGGCGGGGGTAAGGCGGCTCCGCACGCGGCGTCTCACCAAGGCGGCGACCACGAAGGCCGCGCCGAGGGCCAGGCCAAGCAGGGTTGCGCAAAAGAAAATCACCTGGTCGCGTGTTTCTTCCGCTCCGATGGCCAGAACGTCCACGCCCACGATGCCGACCACGTCGCCCGCGGAGGTGCGCAGCGGGGCGTAGGCGGACTGGGTCGCGCCGAACTCGTCCGCGAAGACCCGGTCCTCGACCGCCACCTGGGTGAATCCGCGGAGCATGAACGGGTATTCGCTGGCGTCGTAGAGCTCGCCGTGCTCGGCGGACCGGGCTCCTTTTGAGGCATCGAGCAAAAAGCTGAGCTGCGCCGGGCGGTTCGTCGGAAGGAGAACGTAGATGGAATCGATGTCCTGCTGGTTGCTGACGATCCGCATGAGCCGCTCCTGCCATTCTTTGCGCCAGGCGGCGCCGCCGTCGGCCTGTGCGTCGAGATTGGATATGGCGTCGACTTCAAGGGTGTTGGCTAGCGATAGCGCAAGCGACTCGAGCCGCTGGCTGAAGGCGCGCAGTCGCGAGTCGGCGATCTGGCGGTAGGCGAAAAGTCCGGCCGCTAGGACGACCACGAACAAGGCGGCGCCGAAAATAGCGGCGATACGCACATCGAAACGCCGCCACCAAGCCAGACTTTCCAGGGCGGGGTGGGTGGCCGGGCTTTCGGATCCTGCCGACTTGGCGAGAGGGCCCTTTGCCTCAGATGGCTCCGTCCGGGGTGAAGAGGCGGGCGAGGAGGCGGTGGGTGTCGGCATCGGTTCAAAAAAAGCTTAGGGAATACTGGGGGCAATCCCGGTGTCGCTCAAGCCGTCAGTCGCGTAGGCCAGTTGGTCGCTAACTCCGGACGAGGGCTTGTTGCGTCGATTGCGGTTCGGTTTTACATCGTGCCATGTCCTTTTCCGCCCCTGTCGGCTCGTCTTCCACTCCGGTTTTGTCCGCGTTGGGCGGTCGCGCCCGGCCGCCTGCGATCACCGCGCTGATCCAGGCCGCTTTGGAGACGCCGGGGCTGCTTTCGCTCGCGGCGGGGTTCACCGACAACGCCACCTTGCCCGTCGCCGCGGTGGGCGAGGCTTTTCGAGAGCTGGTTGCGCAGGCTGCCGACTCGGAATTCCTGCAATACGGCACCAATGCCGGGCGGCCCGGCCTGCGGGCGGCGCTCGCGGCCCGGGTGCTTGCGCAGGATGCGCGCGGGGCGCAACCGGAGGCATCGGCCGTGGCGGCGCGGGCCGCGCAGACCTTTGTCACCAACGGTTCCCAGCAGGCGCTTTATCTGGCGGTGCAGACCTTGTGCGAGCCCGGCGACATCGTGCTGGTGGATCGGCCCAGCTATTTCGTGTTTTTGGAGCTGCTGGGCGGACTCGGAGTGGAGGCGCGTTCGCTGCCGGTGGATGCAGTGGGCAGGCTGGACGCGCCGGCCTTGGCGGACGTGCTGCGGCGCATGCGCGCGGCGGGCGAGCGCTCCAAGCTCAAGGCGGTGTATTTCGTGAGCTGGTTCTCCAACCCCAGCGGCCGCACCTTGGACCAAGGTGAGAAGCAGGCCCTGGCCGGCGTGTTGCGCGCCGAGGGCTGCGTGGTTCCGGTGATCGAGGACGCGGCCTATCGCGAGCTGGGCTTTGATCCCGCCGCGGCCATGGCCCAGCCCGGCGTGCTGGGCGATCCGGCGTGGGAGGGGTTCCCCAGACTTTACACCAGCACGCTGACCAAGCCGTTCGCCACGGGGCTGAAGGTTGGCTATGGCATGTGCGATTCCCCCGATTGGCGGGCGGCCATGCTGCACGTGAAGGGACACCACGACTTCGGGACGGGCAATTTCGCCCAGGCCTTGCTCGAGCGAGCGCTGACGGGCGGAGCCTACGAGGCGCAGCTGGAGATTTTGCGAAGGACGTATCGGGAAAAACGCGACGCGCTCGACGCCGCGTTACGGGCGGGCTGGCTGGCCGGGCTGGGCTGGCGCTGGCGCAAACCGGAGGGCGGGCTCTATCTTTGGCTGGAGGGCCCCGAGGGCATGGACACAGGTGGCGAGGCCGAATTTTGCCGGGCGTGTCTGGGCGAAGGCGTGCTCTACGTGCCCGGTGAGCTTTGCCACGGCGACCGACCGCCCCGCAACACCGTGCGGCTGAGTTACGGGGTCTTGGCGCCCGCCGCGCTGGCCGAGGCGGGCGCGAGATTTTGCCGCGCGGCGCGGAAGGTCGCGCCCGAGGTTGCCTGAGCGCGCGGCGTTCCAATACTCGACACATGAAGTTCGTTGTTACGCGCGGGCAGATCGTGGCCCGCGGATTGACCAACCGTTGTCCAAACTGCGGCGCCCGCACCCTTTTCGAAGAGGGGCGGCCCTTCATCATGAGCGCCTGCTGCCGCGAGTGCGGGCTTAAACTGGAGCGCGACGAGGGCAGTTTTCTCGGCGCCATGTCGCTCAACTACGGCGTGACCGTGTGCCTTTACCTTGTGCCCATCTTGCTGGCCTATCTCTTTTTCGGGCTCGACGGCATGGTGGCGGCGATCGCGGCCGGCGTGGGGGCGCTGGCGTTTCCCGTCTTGTTTTATCGATCCTCCCGGAGTTGGTGGCTGATGAACTATTATTTGGTTCTGCCGCACCACCTGCCGGCCAACCAGCGGGTGGTTGCGGAGGACGAAGACGCAAACACATGATTTTCGCGCCGTGGCGGCGGTCGTGACGGCGTAGGTGGCGGTTCCCGTCTGGAAAAATAGCCGGGGTTTTCCATCCGGTCCTTCTTGAGCATTAGTTCGAATGAAGGAATGGGTTCCGGCGTCCAACTTACACGCTTCAAATGACAACCGACATCCTGCTATTCCCTTTCTCGGATTACTGGTGGCTCTACGGCCTTTTCACGCTTTTTGTCCTGGGTATGCTCGCCCTGGATTTGGGCGTCTTTCATCGCGACGCCCATGAGGTCTCGGTCAAGGAGGCCGCGACGTGGAGCGTGGTCTGGGTGAGCCTGGCGATGGTGTTCTGTTTCGCTTTCTGGAAATACGCCCACCACAAGCTGCCCACTTATGAACCGCTGCTCGCGGAGCTGGCGTCCAAGGGCATAACCGGCGCCGATGCGGCGGCGGCGGCGGCCAAACTCGCCGACCAG
>JBDLWD010000075.1:0-4070 GCA_039804465.1 Verrucomicrobiota bacterium
GGCACCATCCTGCGCAGCGCCGACGCCGCCGGCACCGACGCGCTCATTGTCTGCGATCCGGTGACGGATTTATTCAACCCCAACGTCGTCCGCGCCTCCACCGGCGTGCTCTTTTCCGTGCCCGTGATCATCGCAGGCAGCGAAGAGGTCCGCGAATGGCTGCGCGCCCGCAGCGTCCGCGCCGTCGCCACCACGCCCTCGGCCACCGGACTCCACACCGACACCGATCTGCGCGGCCCGCTCGCCATCGTGATGGGCAGCGAGCAATACGGCCTGAGCGACTACTGGCTGCGCGAGGCCGACGCCCGCGTGCGAATCCCCATGGCAGGCCAGGCCGACTCGCTCAACGTGGCCATGGCCACCATCATCACGCTCTTCGAGGCCGTGCGCCAGCGAGGCTGAGCGCGCGTCCGCCACCCGACCTGGCGCGGACCAATGTTCGTAATACGAACATTGCCCGGTCCGCTATCCCCGGCGGAGCACGTAGGCTCGCCGGTAGGATCGCGGCGGCATGCCCTGCTCGAGATGAAAGCGGCGGGAAAAATAGTATTCGTCGGCGAAGCCCACGCGCGCCGCGATCTCGTGGACCGGCAGCGTCGTCTCGACCAGCAGGCGACTCGCCGCCTGCATTCGCAGGCCCTGGAGCACACGCCCGGGGCTGTCCGGCATGACGGCGCCCCAGCGCCGGCGGAAGGTGGAGGGGGACCAGCCGTGCTTTTGCGCCACGGCCTCCGGGGTGAGCGCGGGCTCGGCCAGGCGGGCGCGCAGCTCCGCCGCGATCGCCTGCACCGTGGCCGCGTCGCCCACCGGCGCCTCGCGGCGCACCGGCTCCAGCCAGCTTTCCAAGATCATCCGCTCGCACACCCGGTCCACCCGGTCCGCGACCGCCTCCGGTTCGGCGGCGTGCGAAAGCCGGCGCAGCTCTTCCACGAGTTCGCGCACCGCCGCGACGTCGCGGATCGGCCAAATGGGCCGAGCGGGATCGATGAGGCGAGCAGCGGCGAAGCGCGCCCTCGTCTCGCCCGCATAGGTCACGTAAAACTCGTCCCACGTCCCCTCGGGCAGCACCACCGGGCCGTATTCCAGACGCTCGCCCGGCCATTGCGTGATCACGCAGGGCGCCTCGACCGGCCACGCCCGCCCCTTGCGGTGGTATTCCCCGCGGCCGCGCAGGATGAAGGAAAAATTGCAGGTCTGGAAAGTCGTGCGAACCCAGTGGTCCTTGGCCCACGCCGGAACGGCGTTGATCACTTGGAACGGGCCCGGATGCCGTCGGGTGAAACCGCCCCAGTGCTTGGTTTGAAAATCCATTTTTTTGAAACACCTGTCTATTCCGAGGAATCGGGACAACTGCTATTGTTCTCGTTTACATCGGTAATTCATGAAAAAAGCCCTTTTCGTCAGCGGCGGGTGGGACGGCCACCAGCCTGAAAAGATCGTCCAACTTTTTGCCTCAGACCTCGAGGCGAAGGGCCTGACCCCGGAGATCATCACCGCCCTCGATCCGCTCGCCGACGTCGAGCGGCTCAAGACGTTCGCCCTGATCTTCCCCTGCTGGACCATGGGCCAGCTCACCAACGAGCAGGAGACGGGCCTTTGCGCGGCCGTTCGCTCCGGCGTTGGTCTCGCCGGCATCCACGGCGGCATGGGCGACGCCTTCCGCGGCCGGCTCGACTACGAGTGGATGACCGGAGGCCATTTCGTCGGCCATCCGCACGTGGGCGATTACTCCGTGCGCGTGACCGACTGGGCCAGCCCGATCACCGCAGGTCTGCCCGCCTCCTTCGCGTATCGGTCGGAGCAATACTACCTGATGACCGATCCCGGCGTGCACGTGCTCGCCGACACCGCCTACACCTACGAGGGCAAAACCGTCCAGATGCCCGTCGCGTGGATAAAAACCTGGGGCGCGGGACGCGTTTTCTACAACGCCCTCGGCCACCATCCCGACGAGTTCGCGCAATTTCCCGCCGCCCGCCGCCTCACCGTTCAGGGCTGCCTCTGGGCCGCCGGCCTGCTCTGATCCTCGCTCCCCGCACCCCGCGCATTTCCCACCTCCATGTCCGTGAAAACCTACTCCTCCCCCGCCGCCATCAAGGTCGCCGTCGTCGGCTACGGCGGCGCCTTCAACATGGGCCGCCAGCATCTCAACGAGATGAAGGCCGCCGGCATGACACCCACCGCCGTCGTCGAGCTCGACCCGAAGCGCCTCGAGGTCGCCCGCGCCGACTTCCCCGGCATCGAGACCTACGGCACGGTGGACGAACTGCTGGCCAAGTCCTCCGCCGACCTTGTCACCGTCATCACCCCGCACAACACCCACGCCGAGCTGGGCCTGAAGATCGCCGCCGCCGGCCGCCATGTAGTGCTGGAGAAGCCCATGGCCATCACCACCGACGAGTGCGACGCCATGATCGCCGCCGCGAAAAAACAGGGCGTGATCGTCAGCACCTACCACAACCGCCATTGGGACGGCTGGATCCTCCGCGCCAACGAGCTTTTTAATAACGGCGCCCTGGGAGACATCGTTCGCATCGATCTTCGCATGGGCCAGCACGGCCGCCCCGGCGACTGGTGGCGCTCCTCGCGCAGTATTTCGGGCGGTATCCTCTACGACTGGGGCGTGCACCTGCTCGAGTATTCGCTCCAGCTCATCACCGCGCCCGTCACTGAGGTGAGCGGCTACGCTTGGAACGGCTACTGGGCCGCCCAGCCGAATTTCCCCTGGGCAAAGGACGCCAACGAGGACGAGGCCCAGGCCGTGGTGCGTTTCGCCTCCGGCCAGCGCATCAACCTCACCATTACCCAGCTCGACGGCGCGCCCGACAAGGGCTTCATGAAGATCGTCGGCACCAAAGCGACCCACGTCATCGAGTGGCCCGGCGCGGAGACGACCACCGGCCTCGGCGACGGCAAGTTCACCGTTGAGCGCGCGCCGCATCCCAAGGGGGAAGGGCACAAATTCTACGAGAACGTCGTCGCCCACCTCACCCGCGGCGAGGCGCTGGTCATCACCGGCGAATGGGCGCGCCGCCCGATCCACATCCTCGACCTCGCCGCGCGCAGCGCTAAAGAGGGCAAGGCCCTGCCGGTTAAGTATTCCTAAGCCGGGGACGGGGGCCGGCGGGCGGCGGAAAAAGGAGGTGCAAAAAACCGCTTGCTCTCCGCCGCACCGAACGGCTTGCTCAACCTCTCTTCAGTTTTTCGGGCTGTAGCGTAGCCTGGTAGCGCGCTTGCATGGGGTGCAAGAGGTCGTGAGTTCGAATCTCACCAGCCCGACCATTTCCCCGACCACCTCGGCGTCTTGAGCTTGGCAGCCAACGAGGATTGAAATAAGCCTCTGCCAGCAAGTGTCACCACCGACCATTTCTTGGTTCACGTTCTGGCTTCTCCCACAGTCAACCACCGTTCTCACCGGTGGCTTTTTCATGTGCGGAAAGAGCCGAGGAAGAACTTGAGGCGTCGGCTGGCACCTTGCCTGCGGTCTTGGCCGCCTTGACCTTGCTTCGCATGGAAGCGGGCATGGGCGAAAGCTCCAAGTAGGCGGCGGCGTCAAGCATGGCGACGGCTTCACGGGGATCCTTGATCTTGGCGGCGGCGACCCGGAGAGGCTCGGCGGCTTCCTTGGAACCAAGGCGGATAAGGCCATCGATGGCGGCGGCACGAACCTCTGGCGCATCGTGATTCAGAAAGACGGCAAGGGCGGGAACCTCGCGGGCGTCGTAAGTGGTCGAGAGGTCCTCGATGCGAGTGATTTCAGCAGCATGAGGACCTTCCAGCGGCGGCGGGTTGTAGACGCCCTTGACGCTCAGTGGGCCAAGCTTGGGGGCAGGGGATGCAGGAGGAGAGGCCGCAGGAACTTGTTCGGCAGGTCGAGGGCTTTGCGAGGTCGCAAAATCCTTATCCGGTGCGGATGGAAGCAGAGCGCGTGAAGAGGTGACTGGGATAGACGTCTCAAATGCCGTCTTCTCGGCAGACACAGAGGAGGAAGACAGCACGATCACGGTTAACGCGCAGATCGCCACAAATGCGACCGTGAGGAGGGTAATCAGGGCAGAGATTCTATTAAG
>JBDLWD010000076.1:0-4714 GCA_039804465.1 Verrucomicrobiota bacterium
GATAAAACCTGTCGATAGGCGTCGGCCTTCATCCAAATGATGGCTTTTGGGCGGGAATGATACACGTCGAAGAGAAAGGAAGGAGATCAGAGGCATGCCCGAACACGGGAAACCGAGGAATTCGGCCAGGCTACTTTGCCCGGGAATTCACCACCAGTGCGCGCTATGTTTAACGTAACACCCGGCGAGGACACCGGCTCGTCACCCGCGCCTCGTCGCGGTGGCGGGAAACAGCCCATGTTTACGCTAATCAAGACTAGCTCGCGCCAAACGGAGGCAAGTCATCAACATTTCTACAACCCCCAATGACCGCCCCTCGTCTCGCCGCACGCCTGTCCGTCCTCATCGTGGCCCTCGCGACAGGTCTCGGCCTGCCGCTCCGCCTCTCCGCGCAATCCCTGGCCGTGGCGGAAGGCGTGCAAACCTACGCCACGCTGAGCAACACCACCGTCACGCTCGGCGGCAGATCGGAGCTTCGCCTCACCGACGCGAGCGCGCCGCTCAGCGGCTGCGTGGTCAACCTTGCCTCCGCAGACTCCGCCCTGCTGTTCGTCAACGTCAGGCCCTCGGTGGTGGTCTCCACTTACCTCTCGCAAATCCGGATAAACGGCGCCGCCGCCGTCTCGGGCTCCAACTGCCGCGTCGTCCAATACGCCCTCGGCGCCATCTTGCTTCCGCACGCGCCGACCCACCAGCCGCTGCAGACCTTCGCCGGGCCCAACTTCACCGGAGCCTCCCTCTCCTACTCCCAATATACCTACTACAACAGCGCCGCCGCGCTCGGCGCCCAGAACCGCGCCATCAGCTCCTTCAGGCTCAAACGGGGCTACATGGCGACCTTCTCGACCCAGACCAACGGTTCCGGTCCCAGTCGCTGCTACGTCGCCCAGGACGGCGACCTCGAGGTCGGCATCCTGCCCGACGAACTCAACGACTCCGTTCGCTACGTGCGCGTGCTGCCGTGGCGCTGGGTTTCCAAAAAAGGCGCCAGCGACATCGGTCCGGCGACGCTTGAGGCCTCCTGGTTCTACAACTGGAACAACGACGGCAACAACGTCCAGTCCACCCTCGATTACGAGTTTGTGCCGATCCGCCAGCAGCGCTGGTGGCCCGCCTACCCCTCGAACAAGCCCGAGTCCAACCACCTGCTCGGCTTCAACGAGCCCGACAATCCCGTCGAGGACGCCTACACTTCGCTCGGTAACGGATCCGTGGATACGGCCATCGCCGTCTGGCCCGAGCTCCTCGCCACGGGCCTGCGCGTCGGCTCCCCCGCCGTCACCGACGGCGGCCTCGCCTGGCTTTACGATTTCATCGACAAAGCCGACGCCGCCCAGCTCCGCGTCGACTACGTTCCCATCCACTTTTATCGCTGCGGCTACTCCGCCACCCAGCTCTACAACTGGCTCTACGATATCCACGTGCGGACCGGCCGCCCCATATGGGTAACCGAATTCAACAACGGCGCCAACTGGACCACCTGCACCGACCCCACCTACGAGCAAAACGCCACCCGCATTTCCGAGTTCATCGAGATGATGGACAACGCGCCCTGGATCGAGCGCTACTCCATCTACAGCCGCGTCGAATACATGCGGCAGATGACCTACGACACCGGCGGCCTCACCCCCGCAGGCGTCGCCTACCAAGCCAACGCATCCCCCGCCGGTTACCGCCAGGCCGTGCCCGCCACCGGCGGCCGCGGCCTCTCGCAGCTCAAGTTCGACGGCGACACGCTCGACTCCTCCGGCTTCGGCCAGCACGCCCTCGCGGTCGGCCGCCCGGCCTATGTCACCGGCCAGCGCGGCCAGGCCGCCCGCCTCGACGGCGCCTCCACCTGGCTTCAATTGCCCGACCAGGTTGCCGGTGGCGCAGCCTTCAGCTTCGCCGGCTGGGTCTACTGGGACGGTGGCGCAGCCTGGCAGCGCATCTTCGACTTTGGCGACGATACCTCGCGCTACATGTTCCTCACCCCGAGCTCCGGCTCCGGCACCCTGCGTTTCGTGATCCGCAACGGCGGCGCGGAACAAATCGTCCAAAGCGCTTCCGCACTCCCCTCCGGCCAGTGGGTCCACGTCGCCGCCACCCTCGCCGGCGGCACGGTGCGCCTCTACCAAAACGGCGCCCAGGTCGCCTCCGGCTCCGTCACCATCACCCCCGCTCAGATCGCGGGCTCGTTGAATTACCTCGGGAAAAGCCAGTTCGCCGCCGACCCGCTCTTCGCCGGCCGCCTCGATGACATCCGCCTCGCCGACTACGCCTTCACCGCCGCCCAAGTCTCCGCGCTGCGAACCAACAACGCCCCCGCCTTCGCCTCCGCCACGATCAACGGCGGCACCGCCGCGCAGGGCGTAGCCTACTCCGGCACCGTCGCCGGCGCGGCCACCGACGCCGACGCCGGTGACACGCTCGTCTACTCCAAGACCAGCGGCCCCGCCTGGCTCGTCGTCGCCGCCAACGGCGCCCTCTCAGGCACGCCCACCTTCGCCGACGAGGGCGTGGAGGAGTTCGTCATCACCGCCACCGACTCAGCCGGCGCCACCGCCTCCGCCGTCCTCACCATCACCCTGCCCTCCGTCCTGGGCAACGGCACCTGGGCCGCCGACGCCGCCGGAGTCTGGAGCGATACCGCCAAATGGTCCTCCGCATTCCCCGCCAACGGGGTCGGCTACTCCGCCGATTTCAGCACCCTTAACATCTCCGCCAATCGGACCGTCACCCTCGATACCTCACGCACGATGGGCACCCTCCGCTTCGGCGACACCTCGGGCGCGCAAAACTGGACCCTCGCCTCCTCCGGCGGCGCCACGCTCACCCTCGACCCCGGCCTCGCCACCTCGCCATCGCTCGTGGTGAACCAGAATACGGCCACCCTTTCCGCCCCCCTCGCCGGAACCAACGGTTTCACCAAAAGCGGCGCCGGCACCCTCGTCCTGTCCGGATCCAACGGACTCTCCGGCACCGTCAACATCGACACCGGCAGCAACACAAGCGCCGAGGGCACCGTGCGCATCGCCCACCCCAATGCCCTCGCTTCTGCAACGGCCCTCGCGATCCGCACCAACAACTCCGGCAGCTCCACCCTCGCGCTTGATGGCACCCTTGGCGACGTCGCCATTTCCGCCTCCGTTAACCTCAGCGGACGCAACAACACCGTCGCCGCGATCCGCAATCTCTCCGGCGCCAACTCCCTCTCCGGCGCCCTCTCGCTCCAGAGTGGCGGCGCCTACTATACCTTCCTTTCCGACTCCGGCACGCTCACCTTTGGTGCCATCGGCTCCGCCGCCACCGGAGACCGCACGCTCACCTTCACCGGCTCGGGCAACACCACCCTCGGCGGCGTGATCTCCAACGGCTCGGCCACCATGAACCTTCTAAAGACCGGCGCCGGCCGTCTATCAATCGCGGCCGCCAACACGTTTACCGGCAATGTGAACGTCTCCGGCGGCACACTCTCCATTTTCGGCTCAGGCGCGCTCTACGCGGGTGGCTACAACACCACCTCCATCCTCACCGTGAACACCGGCGCCACCCTGGAGCTGGACCGCTGGGGCTACGGCCCGTCCGGCACCTACCGCACGCAGAGCCTGGGCGGCCTCGCCTACGCACCCGCAAGACCCGTGGTCAACGGCGGCACCATACGCTTCACCGGAGGCGCGGCGGGCGCGCCCCAGAACCCCGCCGAGGCGCCCTACGGACCCGGCTTCACCATCGGCTCCCTGGGAGCGACGTTAGACGCCGCGAAGGCGGGCGACATCTGGACGGTCAAGAACGACAGCCGCGGCGGCGGCCCCGTCGCCAGCGACGCCGGCGGCACCCTCACTCTTACTGGAACCGGCAGCGGCGTCTTCGACAAGGTCCTGCCCGGCACGGGCGCGCTCGTGAAATCTGGCACAGGCGCCTGGACCCTCACCCAGGCCAACACGTCGACTGGGGCCGTCTCCGTCAACGGCGGCACGCTGCTGATCAACGGCTCGACCTCGACCGGAAACATCACCGTCGGCGTCTCCGGCACACTCGGCGGCAACGGCACCATTGGGGGCGCCTTGACCCTCACGGGGACGCTGGCACCCGGCCCCGCATTCGGTATCGGCCGGCTCACTACACAAGGAAGCGTCACGCTGGCCGCGGGCTCGACCACCCGCATCGAGATAAACCGAGGCGCTTCGACCCACGATCAGCTCGCGTGCTCCGGCGTGCTCGCGCTCGGCGGCACCCTTTCCGTCTCAATCGTCGCCGGCACCCCGATCGCAGGCGACAGCTTCACCCTCTTCCTCGCCGGCTCGATCTCGGGCAGCTTCGCAACGCTCGACCTGCCGCCGCTCGCCGCCGGCCTACGCTGGAATACATCGCTTCTTTCCTCCGGGCTGCTGCGCGTGGAAAACGATCCGGCCACCTATGCCGGTTGGTCCGCCACCCAATCCTTCCCCGCGGGAACCGGCGGCCAGACCCAAGACCCCGACACCGACGGTCTCGTCAACGCTTGGGAATGGCTTTTCGGCGGCGCGCCTCTCGGTGCAGACCCGCAGATCCAGCCGCTCGTCGCAGTCCGGGCGGTAAGCGCAGCCGAGTGGCCGGGCGCCATCTCGGGCAAACGCTACCTCACCCTGACCGCCCGGGTGCGCAAAAACTTCAGCGGCCCGACCCTACTGCCCCAGGCCGCCCTCGCACTGGAGTCGATAGACGCCTCCGACGCATCGTCGAATATCGTATC
>JBDLWD010000077.1:0-4774 GCA_039804465.1 Verrucomicrobiota bacterium
CCCCCTCCGGCGGCACCGGAGGGGGCGGAAAGTTGGTGGCTTTCTCAGCGCCCTCGCGGTGTGCCCGTAACGGACACGACGACGGATACGACCACGGATACTACGTGGACGAATGCGTTGGCGGAGGCTGAGGAGGAGCTGATCACTGGAACTAAAGGGCTAGCCGGCGGATGCGCGGCGTCAAGACGGGATTCGGAGCGAATCCGTATCCGTGGTTTCACGACGCAGCCGGGGGACGCGCTTAGAAGGCGGCGTTGACCTCGTGGTGGTGGCCGGGCTCCAGCGTGATTTCGCCGAGCGCGGTGCACTCGATCTGGTCGTTCTTGTAGAGGCGGATCTTCACCGGAAAGAGCAGCTCCGCGCTTTCCCAGCGCCATTTGCCGATGGAGACGAACTGGAGCGGCACGCCCTTGTCGCGCCGGAGTCCGGGGCCGTCGCCGCGGATGAAGAGCTTGTTGCCGATGCCGATATAGGCGGTGGCGATGAGCCGGGTGTAACCGTCGTGGGAGAGGGCGGGCTCGGCGGGGGTGGGGGCGGCCTCGGCCTCCGGTTCGTCGGAAGCGGGAGGGGCGGCGTCCTCCGGCTCGGTTTCGGGCTCCGGAGCGGGTTCTGCGGGGGTGACCGTTTCGACTGCGGCCGAACCAACGTCGAGGTCGGACGTTTCTGCGGATTCTTCGATGACCGCCTCGGTATCCTCCGCGATCTCCGTTGCCGCCGGGGCGGCTGCCGGCTCGTCCAAACCTGCGTCGTCGATGATTGGTTCCGGTTCGGAGGTGAGAATCGGCTCAACCTCCGCCGGCGCGGGGGCGGGCGGGGCTGGAGGCGGGCTTTGAAGGGCCGGCTCGGGTGCCACTATGGCGCGGTTAGGCTGGTGGGCGGGGAAGGGCGGTGTGGAAATGGATTGGGTGGCCAGGTGGGTGACGGCGTCGCGCACGCTGCGATCGAAGGCCACGCGGGCCTCGGCGGTGGCGGAGGCGAGGGCATTGCCTCCCTCGGTGGTGGCGGCGTTGAGCGCCTTCACCGCGGCGGCGGTTTCCCGGCTCAGGGCTTCGCCGGCCTGCTGGCCCAGGCTCTCGACCAGGCGGGGGAGTTGCGCGAGCGCCTGGTCCAGCGCGGCGGACTGCTGGGCGGCGAGCTTCTCGAGCCGGGCGAGGTCGGCCGTGGCGCGAATGAGGCCATCCATGGCTTGGGCCAGCTTGGCGTTCTCGGCGTTGCGCAGCGCGTCGAGCTCTTGGCGCAAGCCGGCGTTTTCCTCGTTGGCCGCGGCGGAGAGCTGTCCTTGCAGGGCGGCGAGCTGGGTATTTAGCGCGGCCGGCAGTTGTTCGGCGGCCTTTAGCTGGCGGGCGGAGTTTTCCGCGATGGCGGGCAGGTTGGAGACGGCGATGCTGATCTGCTCGGCCGAGGCGGAAACGGTGCGGGCGAGGGCCTCGATCTGGTTGGTGCGCTCCTGAAGGGCCTCTTCCTGGCGTCGGGCGTGGTTGACCACGAAGGGGTAGAGCAAGGCGACCGCGCCGGTGGCGACGCATACCGCGATGGCGGCGAGCGAAAGGGGACTGATCGGGGCGGGGGCCATCCAGCCGATCAGGGCTGCGACGACCAGTAGGGTCGCGTCGGCCACGATAAAAGGCATGGGGTTTAGGCGCGGGATTTCCAAACGGAGCTCGTTCATGGAGTGTAAAATGGGGAAGGGGCCGGAACCGTTTCCCATATGTTGCGGAGGCGGGACAGGAACAAGGGCGAAAACAAAAAGCGACGGCGCAATCTTTGCCGCGGCTGGGTCGGCCGGTCTTGGGTGCCATCGGCGTAAGGGCGCATCTGCGGTTGGTCTAATTACCGTCTGATTTGCCGTTTGCCAAGGCCACCCGTCGCCCTAGGTTCATCCGTTCCATGTTGTCGTTTCTCTTCAAGCGTTTTGCCGGCCGCCACTACCGCAAGTTCCTGGAGCGCGCCAAACCCCTCGTGGCCAAGATCAACGAGATCGAGGCGTCCTACCAGAAGCTGAGCGACGACGAGTTGCGCGCGAAGACGGCCGAATTCAAGGCCCGCATCGCCGCCGCCTCCGACAAAAAGGCCGCCCTCGACGCCCTGTTGCCCGAGGCTTTTGCCGCGGTGAAAAACGCCGCCCGCCGCCTCGTCGGCATGAAGGGTCTCGTATGCGGCCAGGAGCTCGAGTGGAACATGGTTCACTTCGACGTGCAGCTCATCGGCGGCATCGCGCTCCACCAGGGGCGCATCGCCGAAATGGCCACGGGCGAGGGCAAGACCCTTGTCGCCACGACCGCGATGTATCTCAACGCGCTCACCGGCCGCAACTCCCAGCTCGTCACGGTCAACGACTATCTCGCCCGTCGCGACTCCGAGTGGATGGGCTACCTGTATCGCTTCCTCGGCCTGAGCGTCGGTTGCATCCAGCAGCAGATGCCGCCCGACGTGCGCCGCGCCATGTATGGTTGCGACATCACCTACGGCACCGCGTCCGAGTTCGGTTTCGACTACCTGCGCGACAACGGCATGGCCACGCGCAAGGAGGAGCAGGTGCAGCGCGACCATTGGTTCTGCATCGTGGACGAGATCGACTCCATCCTCGTCGACGAGGCCCGCACGCCGCTCATCATTTCCGGTCCCGCGCCCATCGAGCGCGAGCAGCCCTACACCCGCCTTCAACCGCAGGTCGCCCGTCTCGTGCAGGAGCAGATCCGCCTGTGCAACCGCTTCATCAGCGAGGCGAAAAAGACCCTAGAGAAGCCCGACGTCACGCCCGATGAGCGCCGCTCCGCCGCCACCCGGATGTTCCAGGTGAAGCTCGGCCATCCGAAGAACAAGCAACTCCTCGGCCTCATGGAGACTCCCGAGTGGCGCAAGCTGCTCGACAAGACCGAGGTCGAGTTCAACTCCGATTTCCAGAAGACCGAGCTCTTCCACCTCAAGGAGGAGCTCTACTACACCATCGACGAGCGCCAGCATCAGGCGGACCTCACCGAGATCGGTCGCAAGTTCCTCCGCCCCGACAATCCCGAGGCCTTTACCCTGCCCGACCTCGCCACGCTCTTCTCCGACCTTGAGCGCCAGGCCGGACTCACTCCCGAGCAAAAGGAGGCCCAGCGCGCCGCCGCGCAGGAAAACTTCTCCCAGGTTTCCGAGGAGATCCACGCCATCTCGCAGCTCCTGCGCGCGTATTCGCTCTACGAGCGCGACATTCAATACGTCGTCGCCGAGGGCAAGGTGATGATCGTCGATGAAAACACCGGTCGCGTCATGCCCGGCCGCCGCTGGTCCGATGGCTTGCACCAGGCGGTCGAGGCCAAGGAAAACGTCACGATCGAGCGCGAGACGCGCACCTACGCCACGGTCACGATCCAGAACTACTTCCGCATGTATGAGAAGCTCGCGGGCATGACCGGCACCGCCGAGACCGAGGCCACCGAGTTCCACGACATCTACAAGCTGGGCGTCCAGGTCATCCCGACCAATCGCCCCTGCATCCGCATCGACAGGAACGACTCCATCTTCAAGACCCGCCGCGACAAGTATAACGCGGTGGTGAAGGAGATCGAGACGGCCAACAAAAAGGGTCAGCCCGTGCTCGTCGGCACCGTCTCCGTCGAGCAGTCCGAGGTGCTCTCCCGCATGCTCAAGCGCCTCGGCATCGTGCACACCGTGCTCAACGCCAAGCTGCACCAGCAGGAGGCCGAGGTCGTGGCCCGCGCCGGACAGCGAGGCGCCGTTACCATCGCCACCAACATGGCCGGCCGCGGCACCGACATCAAACTCGGCGAGGGCGTGCGTGATCTCGGCGGCCTCTTCGTGATTGGCACCGAGCGCCACGAGTCCCGCCGCGTCGACCGCCAGCTCCGCGGCCGCTGCTCGCGCCAGGGCGACCCCGGCCTCACCAAGTTCTTCCTCTCGCTCGAGGACGACCTCATGCGCCTCTTCCTTCAGGGTAACCTGGCCTCGCGCATGATGGAAGGCTCCATGAAGGAGGGCGAGGAGCTCGAGCATCCGTGGCTCAACCGCTCCATCGAGAGCGCGCAGAAGAAGGTCGAGCAGCAGAACTTCTCCCAGCGCAAGCGCCTGCTCCAATACGACGACGTGCTCAACCAGCAGCGCGAGGTCGTCTACGGGATCCGCAACGGCGCCATCCACGCCGACCGCCCGAAGGAGATCATTTTCGAGCAGGTCGAGGAGGAGATCGCCGCCCGTCTCGAGACCGCCGGCTTCGGCGGCAACGCCGCGAGCGCCAGCGCCGCCAGCGCCGGCGCCGAGGGCTTCATCGGCTGGGCCAACACCCACTTCCCCCTGGGCCTGAAACTCGAGGACGTGCAGACCAAGAATCTCGACGACGCTCTCAAGTTCGTTGTCGGCAAGATCCGCGAAGCCTACGCCGTCAAGGAGTCCGTCGAGGTGCCCGAGGCGCTCGGCTCCATCGAGCGCTACATCGTCATCAACGCGATCGACCACCACTGGCAGGAGCATCTCACTGAGATGGAAGAGCTGCGCCGCTCCATCGGTCTGCGCAGCTACGGCCAGAAGGACCCGCTCGTGGAATACAAGGGCGAGGCCTACAAATACTTCGAGGAGCTCATGCAGAACGTGCGCCTCCAGATCTGCACCGGGCTCTTCCGCAGCGCGTCCAACGTGCAGGTTTTTGAAAACATGCTCGCTCTTCTGGCCAAGAATGCCCGCGCCCAAGGACCGGCCGGCATCCAGCCGCCGATGGCGGTCGGGCAGGGCGCTGTCCGCCAGGCTTTGCCGGCGGCGGCAGTCACCGGTTCTG
>JBDLWD010000078.1:0-4117 GCA_039804465.1 Verrucomicrobiota bacterium
TCGGCGCTGCGGGAAAGTCGCGTGTATTCCTTGGGGCCGACGTAGAGGCGGCCGGTGTGGACGACGCTGGCGCCGGGGGCGATGGCCTCGACGGGGAAACGGCCGGCGGCGGTGATGCCGGTGGTGGGGCGAGTGCTGCCGGACAGGGGGGGAAGCTCGACGCGGCGGACGGAAACGGATTCGCCGGGCTTGTCGGGCGTGTAGATGCTGGCGAAGAACTGGTTTTTCACCGCGGCCCAAACGACGCTCTGGCGGTGGTCGATGACGTTTTTCGGGGTGGGATCGCCAATGCCGAAGCGGGACAGGAAACCGGGGTCGAAGGCGTGGCGGTCGGTGACCTCGGGGTTGTTGCTGCCGTCGTAGGCGGCGACGTTGAGGTAAATGCCGGTGTCGTTGGCGCCGACGAGGGATGCGGTGCCCAGCTCGAGGACGAGACGGGGAAGCGTCACGGTGTGCTCGGAGAGGTTGCGCAGCGTAGTTTCGTGGCGGATACGGTAGGGATCGGCCGAGGGGTCGGCGGGATCGGCGAGGGTGTAGCGGCGGGTGACCTCGAGCCGGTTCTCGAACACGGCGCGGTAGACGACCTCACGAGAGGTTGCGGAGACGCGCTGGAAGCGAGTTTCCGGGCCGAGGCCGGTCAGTTCGGCGAGGGCGAGCATGGGGGCGGCGTGGCGGTCGTTGAACACGAACGAATCGGGCATGCCCTGCACGGCGGGATACTTCTTGAAGGCGACGTTCTCGATGGCGCCGCCGAAGTCGGTGAGGCGCACGCTCACGAAATCGTTGGCCAGGACGGTCGTCTCGGCGTCGGCGCGGTTTTCGCTGAGGGCGGCGAAGGCGGCTTTGGGCGCGGAGGGCGTCGCAACGAGAGCCGGCGTCTGGGCCGGGTCGCCAGGCGACGCGGGCTGCGTCGCGGCCGAGGCAGGCGCAGGGGCGGCGGCGGGCGCGGGCGGCGGCTGGAGCCGTGCGCCGACGATCAGCGTGGCGAAGGCGGCGACCATGAAAAGGATGCCGAGGGTCAGGTTTTTCTTGTCCATTTGGCGAAGGGTTCGGGAAAGAGGGCGAGAGCTAGCGGGCGGCGGGCACGGGGTCGGGGCCAGAGGCGCCCCAAGGGTGGCAGCGCAGGATGCGGCGGGCGGCCAGGGCAGAGCCGCGCAGGGCGCCGTGGCGGGCGAGGGCCTCGAGGGCGTAGTGGGAGCAGGTGGGCGTGTAGCGGCAGCCGCAGCCGGGGCCGCCGAAGGCGTGCAAGGCGGGCGAGACGGCGAGCTGGTAGCTTTTCACGCCGAGCATGAGAACGCGTGCGATCGGTCCGGAAGCGGGGACCGCGGAGGCGGTGGCGGACTGGAATTCAGGTGACACGCGTGGGAAATAGGCGACGGCAGAGGTCGATGAATCTCTGGTCGAGCGCGGCCGGTTCAAGCCCATTGAGGGAGCGGCGGGCGACGAAAACGAGGTCGAGACCGGACGGGAAGGCCTGTTGGTGGGCGCGAAAGCCCTCGCGGAGGCGGCGTTTGGCGCGGGCGCGGGCGACGGCGTTGCCCACGGCGGAACGGGAGGCGACGAAGCCGGCGCGGGCGGGTGAGGGCTCGGAGCAGGGAGCGGGGAGCGCGGAGCCCGAGGCGTGAAGGCTGGGCGCGGCTTCCGGGGGAGGGAGGCCGGTGTCGCCCGTAGCGGAAGGGGCGGGTTGGCGCGCGGGCCTTAGGGCGGCGCGCGGGGCGTAATAAAGCACAAAGGCGCCGCAATCGTAGCGGCGCCCTTGGGTGCGGACGTGTTGAAAATCCGACGCCCGACGCAGGTGTTGGTCGGCGCGGAAACGCATGGCGTCAAAGCCCTTGCACCGGGACTTGCCCGGCGCCGGGTTAGACGACGGTGAGGCGCTTGCGGCCTTTGGCGCGGCGGGCGGAGAGAACCTTGCGACCGCTCTTGGTGGCGTTGCGGGCGCGGAAGCCGATCTTGCGGGCGCGTTTCTTTTTGTGCGGGCGGAAGGTGGGTTGCATGGCGTGTTACTTGTTTAAGAGTTGACGGAAGTGCGGGGCGCGGGGCGCGGTGTCAACACGGTTTCGCCAACGGGCGCATGCGGGGTAGGCGAGGATGCGGTCGCTGGGGCTCAGCCGGTATCCTGCGCGAGCCGGCCTACGTCATGGCAACCAAACCGGCGCGCCGCGCGCAGGGCCCTCGTGCCGCAGGAGGAGCGAGGCTTGTCCACGGAAACCATCCCGTGATGCAGGCCGCGCCGGGGCATTTTATCCGCGAGGGGTGTTTATCGTCCGGGTGCGGGCGCGAATCGTCGTCCGCCTGCGTTGGCGAGGGAGAGCTGAAATTCCTTCTCCATGGCGACGCGGAGCAGGACGAGACGTTTCACGAGTCCTTGCCTGCGTCCCACGCTTGGGCGGAGGCCAGGGTGCCTGGGGAGGCCGATTCCACCACGAGGGTGTCCCCTTGGTAGACGCGCAGCCAGATGCCGTGGAGCGTGTCGCGCGTCTTTTTGTCGCCCGAGCCGCTCCAAATGATGCCGTTGGCCAGCTCGCGTTTGACGGCGGTGATGGTTTGGGTCCGGGCGGTGATCTTGCCGGACTGGGGTATGGGGTCGAATGCGAGCCGGCCGCGGGTGCGTTTCAGGCGTCCGTCGCCGCGCTCGGGATCGTCGCCGACGGCGTCGACTTTCACGAACAGGATGTATTCGCCGCGCAGTCCGGAAATGGGGCGGGTGGTGTTGTTGCGCAGCGTGACCGAAAATCCCCAGTCCTCTTCGGTGATGGTGATGCCGTCCTTGCGCGTGGTGCCGCTGATCAGGGTGATGCTTTGCTTTTCCTTGCGGGTTGAGAACTTGGAGCGGCTGAGCTCCAGAGCCACCGCGCCTGAGGGCAGCGCGGGAGTCTTTTTGGCCGCCTCGCCCGCCTCGGCGCGCAGGGCGGAGCGATCCGCTTCGGCAAACGAGTCGATAGGCAGGGTGAATGTCCGGCCGGTGTCGGCGCGGCGGATGGTGACCTTGTCCTCGCCCTCGAAGCCGACCACGTCGGCCTCGATGCGGCGGTCATCGGCGGCGGTGAGCGTGCGGGCGTTCGCGTAGTCGCAAGCGGCCAGCAGACCGAGCATGGCCAGAAAACGGGCGCGGGGCGACGAGCTCATGCGCGCATCGCACACCTCCCGCGCCAAGCCACGCAAGCCCGCACATGCGCGAAAACTCGCAATCGGGGCGCGGGCCTAGGCGCGAAGCGACGCCACCACGGCGGCGTGCAGGGCGGGGGTGGCGGCGGCGATGGTGTGCCCGGCGGGGTAGGGGTGGGCGCCGTGCCAGTCGGAGATGACGCCGCCGGCGCCGCGGACCACGGGCACGAGGGCGGCGATGTCCCACGGGTTCATGATGGGGTCGAGACATACGTCGGCGTGGCCGCAGGCGAGGAGCAGGTAGCCGTAGCAATCACCCCAGGTGCGCACCAGGCGGGCGCGGGCAAGGAGGCGGTCGCAGGCGGGTCCGTCCTGATAGCGGGCGAGGTTAAGGTGGTCGCTGGTGAGCACGGTGGCGTCCTCGACGCGGGTGGTGCCGCGCGCGCGGACGGGGCGCCCGTTGAGGGTGGTCGTGTGGTTGTCGCCGATCAGGAGCTGGCCGAGGACGGGCTGGTGGATGCAGCCGAGCACGGGTTCCCCGCGGTGCAGGAGGGCGATGAGCGTGCCCCAGAGCGGGACGGCGGTGATAAAGCTCTTGGTGCCGTCGATCGGATCGAGCACCCAGGTGAACTCGGCGTCCTCGCGGACGTTGCCGAACTCCTCGCCGATGATGCCGTGGGAGGGAAAGCGCGCCTCGATGCGCCGGCGCAGCAGCTCCTCCGCCCCGCGGTCGGCGGCGGTGACGGGGGAGGCGTCGCCCTTGGACTCGACGGCGAGATCGGCGCGACCGAAGAAAGGGCGGATGAAGTCCCCGCTCTCGGCGGCGAGTTCGGCGATGAAGACGCGGTAGGGGGCGAGGTCCATGGGACGGAAAGGCAGATGTATTGCCCACGGATCACACGGAAAGACACGGAAATTTTTTTAGGGTGAATCCCAGCCCGTCCGCGTGTTGCGTGTGTTCCGTGGGCTCCTTTTGGAAATATCAACTCATCCACTTCGTCGATTTCGA
>JBDLWD010000079.1:0-3231 GCA_039804465.1 Verrucomicrobiota bacterium
GCGGCCAGACCCGCCTCAAAGCCGGACATCGCGTAAACATCCGCGTCGAGTTCATCCAGCAAACCGGCCCGGCAAAGGTGAAACTGGAGTGGTTCTCCGCCTCACAACCGCGCCAGGTGGTGCCGGCTTCCCGGCTCTACCCGACCACCGAAATCCCCAACGGCGGCTCCGTTATGCGCGAGGTCTGGACCGGTCTCGCCGGCGCCAGTATCAGCACGCTTACATCGAATTCCAACTACCCGAACAAACCCGCCTCGCGCGAGTTTCTGACTTCGTTCGAATGCCTCGCCCAGACCTGGGAGGACTCCTACGGAACTCGCGTCACGGGCTTCATCCGCGCCCCGGTTTCAGGCAACTACACCTTCGCCGTGAGCGGCGACGAGGTGGTGCAGCTCTACCTGAGCACGGACGCAAACCCCGCCAACAAGTCCCTCGTCGCCAGCACGACCACCGCCACCGCGTTTCGCGACTTCGCCGCCGCCCCTTCGCAGCAATCCGCGCCGCGCGCCTTGGTCGCCGGCCAGCGCTATTACGTGGAGTTGCTGCACAAGGAGGACTCCGGCACGGATCACTGGTCGGTCGCTTGGATGCAGCCCGGCGCCACGGCATTCACCGTCATCCCCGGCACCGCCCTGATGATGCCGGGCACGGACCTGGCCACGCCGAGCACGTCGAATTACTTTAACACCCTCGCCACCGAACAGCCGCGTCTCGGTGCCACGCGGGAACGCTTCACCTGGCTCAAACAAGCCTACCTCAGCCCCAACCCCAGCGCGGCCAAGACCCGCGCCCAGTGGGTCGTATCGACCGCCAACAGCGACGTCGCCAACAACACCCGCCACTACGGTAACGAGATCCCGCGCCTCGCCCTCGCTTGGTGGCTCACCGCCGATCCGGTTTACGCCGAGAAGGTCTGGACCAACGTGGAGCAGACCATGGCGACCGGCGACCTTTCCGTGAAATGGAAGGGCTTCACTCTGCGCCAGGTCGCCTACGCCTACGACTGGCTCTACCCTTACTGGGACGCCACGCGCCGCGCGACCTTGTTAAACTTTTTGGTCACCAAGGGCCTCAACTCCCAGACCAATCACTACGGCAACAACATCGGCATCCTCAACGACAGCGGCTTCATCATGACCGCCCTCGCCGTCGGCACCGGCAACGAGGGCGCCGCCGAGCCCGACTTGTCCCAGGCCGTCAATCAGCTCCTTCAAAAACTCGACTCCTGGGAACCCAACGCCGGCGCCTGGCACGAGGGAACCGACTACGGCATCCTCGCCAAACTCGGGCTCGCCGACGGCCTGCAATCAATCGAGACCTCACTGGGCTCCTCCTTCGGCCTCGGCCGGACCGCCGGTTTTTTCACCGCCCGCCGCGAGCCGCTCACCATCGCCAGCAACGCCCGCCAGCGTTTCACGTTCTCCGACATCGGCACCGGCAGCAACAACGCCCTCGGCTGGGCCAACTGGTGGGCCCGTCGCTACGACGCCCACGAGGTTTTCGATTTCGGCCGCCAGGTCGGCAACAGCACTTGGAACGCGCTCCTGCTGCCCGAGACGACCATCACGCCCGCCCAGGCCGGCCTCAACCCCGACACCTGTTTCCACGGCCCCGCCGACAGCGTGGAGAAATCCATGATGCAGCACGTCGCCACGCTACGTGAAAACTGGACCGACCCGAAAGCCACTTTCGTCGGCGGCATCGGCGGCACTTACATGAGCCACGGCATGTTGCAGAGCGGCTCCTTCCAGCTCTCCGCGCGCGGCGTGAACTGGTTCGTGGATCTGAAAAGCGAGTCCTACGATGTGCCGAGTCACAACGTCACGACACCGCGCTCCGGCGCCGACCGTTGGGACTACTACCGCAACCGCGCCGAGGGCCACAACTGCCTCATCGTTAATCCCACCTCCCAGCCGGACCGCATCTGGAACGCCCCCTCCGCGCCGATGGTCCACTATCAATCCGCCCAAAACGGCGCGCGTAGTTTTGCCGTCTGGGACCTCTCCAAAAACATCACCGGCGTCACTCGCGTGCAGCGCGGCATTCAACTGCTCGGCCAGCGCCGTCAGGTCCTCATCCAGGATGAAATCGCCCACCCGTCTCCCACCACGTGCTGGTGGTTCGCGCATTTCGGCGCCAGCGTCGCCACCGCGATCAGCACCGACGGCACCAGCATCACGCTCACCTTCGGCACCGAGCGACTCTGGGGCAAAATCGTGAGCGGCGGCGGCGTCTGGACCGTGCGCGACGCCCTCCCGCTGCCCACCTCCCCATCCCCCGCCGAAAACGCCAGCAACGGCGGCTACAAGAAACTGGCCATCCAGCTCACCGGCGTCACCAACTCTACCCTCGCCGTCTGGTTCGTCCCTCTCGCTCCAGGCGAAAATCCACCCGCGACACCCCCGTCCGTCGTCCCCTTGGACACCTGGAGTCTCGTCACCCAGAACGAGGCCCCGGTGGCGCGCAACGGCACCGCCAACACTT
Source organism: Verrucomicrobiota bacterium (assembly GCA_039804465.1). Taxonomy (GTDB): domain Bacteria; phylum Verrucomicrobiota; class Verrucomicrobiia; order Opitutales; family Opitutaceae; genus IMCC26134_A. Next base: position 2,485 of record JBDLWD010000079.1, read on the forward strand.
TGAACGCCGCCCCGGCGGAGATCAATTTGCGCACCCTGGCCTCCGACGACTGGACGCCCACCGAGCAACTCACCCTCGCCCTTGGCGCCGCCGTCGGCGGCACGGTAACTCTTCTGCCCGACGGCTCCACCGCCCGCTTCACGCCGACTCCGGGTTTTTCCGGCGCGCAGAGTTTCACCTACACCGCCACCGACGCCGACGGCGCCGTCAGCGCCCCAGTCACCATTATCATCGGCGCCACCCCGGTCGTCACAAACTGGACCTCCACCGCGAGCGGCAACTGGAGCACCGCCGCCAACTGGGAAGCCAACACGCCGCCCTCCAACTATCGCGGCGGCGAGATTCGCATCCTGAACGGCGTCACCCTCCCCGCCAGCGCCTCGCTCACCCTCACCAACGATCTCCCCGGCACCACCCAGCTCAACGCCTTGTTGCTGCGCGGCAGCCACTCCAGCGGCAGCGCAACCGTCACCACCATCGGAAATCCCCTCAAGCTTGTCACCAACGGCTCCGTTCCTCCCGCTATGGAATTGGTCGGTCCGACCAGCAACTTCACCTACAACGTCAACAACGTCATCGAGCTCGACGCCGACACCATTTTCAACGGCGCCAACACCGGCCGCGTTAACTTCAACGGCGTCCTCTCCGGCTCCGGCGGCTTCACCCGCACCGGCAGCTACTCCATCCTCGTTTTCGGCGGCAACAACACCTACGCCGGCCCCACCGTCATCGGCACCGGCGGCCTCA
>JBDLWD010000080.1:0-5197 GCA_039804465.1 Verrucomicrobiota bacterium
TCCGCGAGCGCCTCATGCGCGAGCTCAAGACCAACGTCTCCATCTACATCGAGGACGCGGACCGCGCCGGCGTGTTCAACGTCAAAGCCCGCGGCTCCATGCAGGTCGCCGTGCTCGTCGAGACCATGCGCCGCGAGGGCTACGAACTCCTCGTCTCCCGCCCGACCGTGATCGAGAAGACCGGCCCCAACGGCGAGCGTCTCGAGCCCTACGAGACCGTTTGGATCGAGGTGCCCGACGAGTGCGTCGGCTCCATCATGCAAAACCTGGCCAACCGAAAGGGCCAGCTGACCAACATGGAGAAGATGGTAAACACCACCATGATCGAGGCCACCATCACCACCCGCGGTCTCATCGGCCTCGAAATCGACGTGATCAACGCCACCTCCGGCCGCGGCGTCACCAGCCACCTCTTCAAGGAATACGGCCCCTACGCCGGCGAAGTCCTTACCCGCACCACCGGCGTCATCTGCGCCACCGAGGCGGGCGAGACCACCACCTACGCGCTCATCATGTGCCAGGAGCGCGGCAAGATGTTCGTCGGCCCCGGCGAGCAGGTCTACGAGGGCATGATCGTCGGCGAGAATCCCCGCAACGAGGACATCTCCGTCAACGCCGTGCGCGAAAAGGCTCTCACGAACTTCCGTTCCCAAGGCTCCGGTGTCGCCACCGGCCTCATCCCCGCCGCCAAGATGTCGCTCGAGCGCTCGATCGAATACATCGCCGCCGACGAGCTCCTCGAGGTCACCCCGAAGAACCTTCGCCTTCGCAAGCGCATCCTCAACTCCGGCGAGCGCCAAAAGGCCAAGAAGTCCGGCAAGGCCTGAGGCCCACACGCAGAAACTCGATCGGACAAAAGCCGCGCGCCTTTCACGGCGCGCGGCTTTTTGCGTCCGGCATGAACCCATGGGACGAAGCCGGAACGACAACGGCGCCCCATGAATGCGGGCGCGGGCCAAAGACCAATCGCGCAGGCATCTTGCCACATCCCGTGCTCGCCGCTCCCATCTCATCGCAATGTCAGATCCAGCCTTCGTAAACCTCTCCGCCTACCGCTTTGCGCCCTTCGCAGCGGAGGAGTTGCCTGGATTTCGTGATCATCTGCTTGGCAGGGCCTGCGCGCTCGACCTGCGTGGCACCGTGCTTCTCGCGACCGAGGGCATAAATCTTTTCATCGCAGGCAGTCGGGAGGCCTCCGACGCGTTCATGCAAGAGTTGCGAAAGCTGCCCGGACTCTCGGATCTAGCCGCCAAGGAGAGCCTGTCTCGCACGCAGCCTTTCGGGCGCATGCGCGTGAAAATCAAAAAGGAAATAATCTCTTTTGGCGTTCCGGGCATCGACCCGGCGCGTTCCCCCGCACCGCGCATCGACCCGCGAGAGCTGCGGCGCTGGCTGGACGAGGGCCGCAAGGTCGTCCTGCTCGACACCCGCAACGACTATGAGGTTGCGGCCGGCACCTTCAAAAACGCCGTCATTCCAGCCATAGGCTCGTTTCGCGACTTCCCCGAGGCGGTCAGAGGCCTGCCCTCGGAACTGCGAAAGCTGCCCGTGGTAAGCTTCTGCACCGGCGGCATACGTTGCGAAAAAGCCGCGCCCCTCCTGATTCGAGAGGGCTTCGGCGAGGTCTATCAGCTCGAGGGAGGCATCCTGAAATATTTCGAGCTTTGCGGAGGCGCCCACTACGAGGGCGAATGCTTTGTCTTCGATCGGCGCGGCGGCGTGGACAAGACTTTGCACGCGACTCACGAAGACGCCCCGGCCTGAGTCACAACAGGGTCGGCGGAAACCCGTGGATACGCACTGCCGCGCACCCCGACACCCTCTATCCGCACGCAGCGGGATTACCCTCGAAAAGTAAACTTGGGGAACAGCGGGTGTTTCTCCAGTTTCTCTGGTTTTCGAAGTCAACCTACGCGAGGTTGCCGATCCTCGCCAATGCGCTCAAGGGCGCCATGCGCGCCGCCCCCCGACATCATCGACAAGCGAAACCAGATTCGCGTCGTCCCGGGCTCCTGCCTCATCGGCTCCTCTGCCAGAAAAAGGCGGGCGGACGCTGCGCCGTTCACGAAATCCTGCTCTCCCACGACGCGCGCCGCCGCACGATCCGCGCCGGCAACATCTCCGCCAACGGCAACATCATCGAGGGCTCGATGGCCGAGGTAATGATCTCCATGGCTGTATCGCTCCGGCGCCGCTTCGACGCCGGCGAAATCAGCGCCCGCGAAGCCTACAGGAAGGCCACCGACAAGGCCACGTTCGAAACCCTCCTCGCCGCCGAGGGCGGCCTGACAGGCGACACCCACTAAGGCCGGAAATGCCGGCAAGAACCTCACCCCATCAAGGCATTAAAGGCTGGGCTCGCGCTTAGGTGCGACCAAAGCGGCGGGCGATTTCGCCCTGGCTCAGCTCGACCTGCGTAGGCCGCCCCCCGGGGCTGGTATGCGGGGCGCGGCAGGCGAAAAGACGCGCCACCAACGCACGCATCTCCGCCCCGTCCACTTGCGAAGCCAAACGCACCGCACGCGCCGCGGCCAGGCGCGCCAGTTGCTCGCGCGCCACCTCAGGATCACGTTCGGCCGAACGCCCGTCGCGAAACGCGTCCAGCAGGTCACGCAGACAGGCCTCGCCGTCCGCCGGATCCAGCACCGCGGGCACGCCCTCCAAGCGAAACGTGGCCCGGCCAAACTCCGCGATCTCAAAGCCGTGCTTGGCCAGAAACCCGAGCCGGTCGCGCAAAAGCGCCGCGCCCACCGGATCGAGTTCCAGCACGACCGGCAGCAACAAACGCTGAACCAACACGTCCCCACCGGCGAACTGGCCGGTCAGTTCCTCGAAAACGATGCGCTCCTGCGCCGCGCGCCGATCCAGCAGGAGCAATCCCGCCGGCGTCTCAAAAAGCGCGTAGTTCGTATGCGCGAGGCCCAGAAACCGCCACGACGCGATCGATGCCGCCGGACGCACCGCAGCGGAGCTGGGCGCCGCAGCCAACGGAGCCGACGCCGGGGCGGGCGCAGGCGGACGGGCCACCGCGGGCCCGATCCAGGAAACGCTCGCGGGCCCGGTCGCGCTCCTAGCCCCCGAGGATAGGGGCCGGGCAACACCAACAGACGGCGTGGGCAAATGGGAAACCGCCGCGGGGGCAGACACGGGCGGGATTTCCACCACCGCCATACCGGCCACCGGAGGGGCGGCCGCGCGCAGCGCCGCCAGCACGCCGCGGATCACGAAAGAGCGAACCTGCGCCTCGGAGCGAAATCGCACCTCGCGCTTGGCCGGATGCACGTTCACGTCGACCGCCGCCGGATCGATTTCCAAAAACACGAACGCGGCGGGGTAACGCCCCTTCGGCAGCACCTCGTGGTAGCTCTCGATCAACGCATAAGAGAGCGTGCGGCTGTCCACCGGACGCCGGTTCACGAAAGTGATCGTCTCGTGGCGAGTGGCGCGCCCGCCCGAGCCGGGCCGCGCGATGAGCCCGTGCAGACGCAACCCGCCCTCGGCGACCTCGACGGGCATCAGCGTCTCGGCGAGCTGGCGGCCGAAAATCTCCCCCACCCGATCAACTAGCCCGGAACAGGTCGGCGAGCGGAAGATGACGCGCCCGTCCTCGATCAGCGTGAACGCGCATTGCGGCGCGGCTAGGGCGTGCAGGCGCACCGCCGCCACGATGTGGGCGGCCTCGGTCGCGTCGCTCTTCAGAAACTTGCGCCGCGCGGGCACGGAATTGAACAACTGCGCGACCTCGATGCGTGTGCCGCGCGGGCGGCCGCAATCCTTGACGTGGAGCAGGCGGCCGCCGTTGACGAGGATCTCGGTGCCGGCCCCGCCCTCCTCGGCGGTCTGGAGCAGAAAGCGCGAAACGCTCGCGATCGACGGCAGGGCCTCGCCGCGAAATCCGAAGCTGCCGAGCCGGTCGAGATCCGCAGCCTCGGCGATCTTGCTTGTGGCGTGCCGCTCGAGGGAAAGCAGTGCGTCCTCCCGCGCCATGCCATGGCCGTTGTCCTCCACCCGCATCAAGGCCCGGCCACCGTGGGAAACCTCCACCTCCACGCGCGTCGCACCGGCGTCGATCGCGTTTTCCACCAGCTCCTTCACCACCGCGGCCGGACGCTCCACCACCTCGCCGGCGGCGATCTGGTTGGCGACCCGGTCGGGCAGGATGCGAACCTTGGCCATGCGCGCGAAACGTCAGGCGGAGGGAGCGACGCCAAGCCGCTCGCCCATGCGGGCATAGACCTCGCGGTGCTGCGCCGAGTGCTCGACCAGATCGCGGTCAAACACGATGCGCCCGCGAGCAAAGACCGTGATCACGCACGAACCGCCAAATGCGAACATTCCCTTTTCGTCGCCCTTCGCGACCGCGCGGCCGGGCACGTAGCTCTGCAGGATGGCGCCCACCATGGTGGCTCCCACCTCGAGCTGGGCCACGCGGCCAAAGCGCTCGCTGTCGATCAAGGTGACCATGCGCTTGTTTTCGACCAGGTAGCCGGGATTCAGCCGCAGGGCCAGCGGGCTCACGGAGTAGAGCCAGCCATTGATCAGACGCGCCTCGCCGGGCGTGCCGGCGACGGGGAAATGAAAGCGGTGGTAATCCACCGGACACAGGCGCGAGATGAGCATGGCGCCGCCCGCAAATTCGCGCCCGAGCTCTTCCGAGCCCAACAGGGCGGCGAGGGTGAACTTCTTGCCCTTGATGTAGAACCCATCGGCCGCATCGACATCCTGGTAGGCGAGATGACGCCCGTCGGCCGGCAACACCGCGACATCGTCGCCGGTCGCGACCGGGCGGGCTCCGGGCCGCAGGGTGCGGTAGAAAAACTCGTTGAACGTGCGGTAAGCCGTGGCCGGGCGGGCGAACTCCTCGGCGTCGAGCCCGTAATCCACCACGAAAGGCAGCACGCGGTTGGCGCTGGCGCGCTGGCTCATGCGCCAGCCATACCACGCGGAAAACCAGGCCCGGCGCACGACGGCGGCCAGACTCAGCCGACCCAGCGGGTTTCCGTAGATCCACCGCAGCCAAGCCTCTCCGTAGATGCGCTCGGCTTCGAGCTGACCGGTGCGACGATTAAAAAAGACGATGGGCTCGGCGGACATGGAAGGGGGTTCGTGCCAAGGAGGCCGCGTGGCGGCGGCGAGTAAAAGCAAAAACCCGCTCAGGCTGTCGGCCAGCGATCACTGGTTTCAGGTTAAAGCACGA
>JBDLWD010000081.1:0-3353 GCA_039804465.1 Verrucomicrobiota bacterium
CCTCTATCGCGCCGACGACGATCCGCCGGACATCAAGGACCTCGACCTCGATGATGACGAAGAGGGTGGGGAAGCCGCAGCTCCGGCCGCGCCCATTCCCGTTGCCGTTGAGCCTGATCCTGCGCCCGATGCCGACGCGCCTGCCGGGGACGCGTCCGCAGCCCAGCCCGCCTCGCCTGTGCGCCGCCGTCGCAAAAAGGGGCCGAAGCCCGATCCCACCGAGGAGGATCTCGCCAAGGTCGCCGAGTCCGCCGACTGGTCCGCGATCAAGACCGAGATCGACGCCCTTCGCGCCCGCCTCGCCGGCATGGGCGCGGTCAACACCGGCGCGATCGAGCAATATGCCGAGCTCAAGCAGCGCTACGACTTTCTCAAGGGGCAGAGTGACGACCTCGCGACCGCGAAGACGGACCTGATGAAGACGATCGACGACATCAACCGCACTTCGATGGAGCAGTTCCAGATCACCTTTGAGCAGATCAAGAAGAACTTCATCTATACCTTCCAGACCCTCTTCGGCGGCGGCGTGGCCAACCTCGAACTCATCGTCACCGATGACGTCCTGGAGAGCGGCATTGAAATCACCGCCCAGCCTCCGGGCACCAAGTTGAAGAGCATCACACTGCTCTCCGGCGGACAAAAAACCCTCACGGCGGTAGCCCTGCTCTTTGCGCTCTACATGGTGAAACCGTCACCATTTTGTTTGCTTGATGAGCTCGACGCCCCGCTCGACGAATCGAACATAGGTCGGTTTACCGACCTCTTGAAGAAGTTCGTCCACGAATCGCAGTTCATCATTATCACACACAACAAGAGGACGGTCGCGGCCGCTCACTCGATTTATGGTGTGACGATGGAGGAGCGCGGCGTCTCCAAGACCGTGTCGATGCGCTTCAACCAGGCGCGCGGAGAACCCGAATCGCACCCGGAGAACATCGCGGAATCCGTCCGCGGGGCGAAGTCCCGCCAGGCTGCGCCCGTCTGATCCCGGCCCCGCGCTTACCCCTGCGCCCAGGAAACTTAATTACCCCTCAAAATGTCCCGCCTCTCTCGCATTAAACTTCAGTGGGGCACCTCGCGCGCCACACCTGGAGATTGGTATCTTGGTCTCTTCGGCCTCTACTCTCGAAAAGGCGGCCATGCTCGGGGCCTCGCAATCAGCATACGCGGAGTGCTCGCCTGGTCTTCCCTCGCTATGGTGGCCGCCTATTTCGCCGGGGCCGGCTACTACTGGTGGAAGCAGGATCAAAGACCCTACAACTACGTCCGCTACGCCGACGTTCTGCTTTATCCGCTTAGTCCCGCCAAAAGGGAATATGTTCGCGAACTGCAAGGGCAGGCATTGATCGCGGCCGCAAGCGATGACCTTGCCAACCAGATATGGAACCGGGGCATGATGAACCTGCGCCTAGGTCTCGAACGCTACCCAAAGGACCTGAAGGCGCGCCTTCGCCTCGCCCAGTTGTTCGTGGCCTACCGCCTTCGCAACAAGGCGCAGGAAACCATCCTGCAGGGCTTGGATTTTGGCTGGCCCGGCCGCACCTATCTTCAGTCCTCCATCGAGCTGGCCAGCGCGGGCGAAGACCAGGACCTGATCATCACGATTTGCGACCGCGCCCTCGCCCTTCACGACCCCGCGAAGCATCCCGCATCCGAGCGTCGATGGCTGGTCGAGCAGCGCATCCGCGCGCTTTTGGCCGCCAAGCGAAACGACGAGGCTATCGCCTACGCCGAAAAGGAGAAAAACCAGGTCGACGACAACACGATCTCCGAGCTTAGGCTGCTGGCTCTCCTGCAGGCCGGCCGCAAGGACGAGGCGGTCGTTTTCGCGGAGGCGTGGCGCGCGCGCGCCGGCGCGGAACCCGCGGCCCTGCGTCTCCTTGCCCGAGTATATCGCGAATCCGGCCGGTTAGACGACATGGCTCGCGTGCTTAACGAGGTTAAGTCCAGGAATCCGGGCAGTCCTCGCCCGCACGTCTTTGTGATGATCCAGTATTTTCTGGCCGGGCGCGAGGCCGAGGGCCGCTCTTATCTCGATGATTTTATTTTCCGCTACGGAGGCACCGAGGCCAACTACGCCCTAGCCGCCGAACCGCTGGCCGAAATCGGCCGTGGTGCGGAGATCGACATTCTCCTCGCCGCGGCGGCGGAGCGCGGAATACGCGACACCCGCCTCTACCTTTCCAGGCTGCTTTATCTGATTTCCGAAAAGCGCTGGGCGGAGGCTACGCGTCAGATCCAAGACATTCGCTCAGGTATGTCCGCCGGCTCCGAGCGGGCCAGTCTGCTCGACTATTACCAATATCTTGTGGCCGCTGCCGCCGATCCGGCTGACGGGGAGCAATCAAGCCTTACCGACTACGTCCGGGTGCGGCAATTGCCCATCGCCATCTACCGCCAGTGCATCGAGGTGCTTCGCCGGTCCGGGCGCATTGATACCGCCCGGCAGATCGTTACCTTCGCGGACGGCGTTTTCCCGTCCAACCCCTTTCTGGCCGAGGCACGAGTTTCATTGGATCAGGAAATCGCGGCCCGCGCCGCGGCCGCCCTCGCCGAGCGTCCCGTGACCGCGCCGGCCGAGGTCCTCACCACCGCGGCCAAATTCAAGGCCGAGCTGGAACGCGTGGTGGCCGATAAGGGCACCGTGGCGGGACAGGCCCTGCTGCGCGAATTGCGACATGCTCGTCCCGCGTGGATGGCCGCGCAGGAAGAGTTCCTTGGCCTCAAGGAGCTGGAGTTCGGCGCGGCAACTGACGACATCGCCGCGTTGCAGGGCGCCGTTCGCCGCTACCTCACACCCGACCGCAACCGTATTCAGCAGGTCATCACCATCACCACCCGACTCCATGAACAAGGTCGCAAGGACGAGGCGAAGCTACTGCTTACGGAAATTCTGCGCCGGACTCCTGGACAGCCGCGAGCGATCGAGTTGCTGGCCAAATGGTTTCCGGTCGTTCAGGCCGCGCAACCTGCCCCTCAAGCGACACCTGTCGTCGACTCGCCGACTCCGCTTGAGTCGCCCTAAGCCTAAACCGCTGTGCGCAAGGCCGGGCGCATATGAGACGTCGCTTTTCGCGCCTGCGGTTGATTGCTGGCGGTCTGGAAGGAGCGGCAGGGAGGCTTTTAAAAAGTTCTCGGTAAATCGCGGGACTAGTTGCGTATTAAGTTAGGAGGCTAACTATCAGCCCGCTGATTATCACCGTCGCTATCACATGCCCCTGCTGCTTTTAAAAGACCTGCCACGTTACGAGTGCCTGCTCGAGGTGGCGCAGCAGTTGCCCGGTCTCGATCCGTCGGCGTGCGAGGTTTTTCTGCATTTGCTGCGCACGGGCGACGAGGCGTTCAGGGTTACG
>JBDLWD010000082.1:0-4820 GCA_039804465.1 Verrucomicrobiota bacterium
CTGCCACTCGACCTGGGCGGCGGGCCAGGGGTTGAGGCCGTTGATGCGCGCGGCGAGGACGGACGCGGGCGCGGCGAAATCGAGCGCGGTATCGTCCTTGGTAAGCTTGCGGCAGAAAGTGGCGGCGCCGTGGTCCTGCTCGACGAAAGCAAGTTCGCCAGCCAGCAAGCGCGGCAAGGCGCGGGCAAGCAGCGGGGCGCAGGCGGCGGCCAATTTTAGCTCGATCTCAAGCGCGGTATCGAGCCGATCGATACGCACAGCCTCGCGGTCGGCTACGGGTCCGGCGTCGAGCTGGCGCACGATGCGCATGAGGCTCACGCCGGTCTGACGCTCGCCGTTGGCGACCGAGGTTTGGATGGGCGAGGCGCCGCGATAGTTCGGCAGGAGCGAGGCGTGAAAGTTGAGCGTGCCGAGCGGGGCGACGGCGATGAAGTCTTCGCGCAGGATGTGGCCGTAAGCCATGACGAGCGCGAGGTCGGGCGCGGAGGCGGCGTAGGCGTCGCGAACCTCAGGCGTAATCTTTTCCGGCTGGTGGACGGGCAGGCCGCGGGCGAGCGCCCACTGTTTGATAGCGTTGGCCTGGATTTTTTGGCCGCGACCGACGGGGCGATCGGGCTGGGTGTAGATCGCGGTCAACTCGACCAGCGCGGAGCCCTCGGGACCAACGAGCCAGTCGAGCAACGGGAGCGAGATGGCGTCGGAGCCGAGGAAAACGGTGCGCGGGCGAGGCATAACTGAGGGATGAGCGCTGAAACCTGAGACCTGAAGCCAGGGACCCTTCAGGTTTCAGATCTCCGCATTCCGCCCTCTCAGAGCGTCTTGATCCAGGCGTCGACCTTGGCCTTGAGGGCGGCGAAGGCGCCGTCGGTCGCGGGCTCCTTGAGGCCGTCAAAAATGGTCCAGTGCTCGACGTGCTGCACGGATTGGCCGGACTCGAGATTCACGTAGGGGGCGAGGGTCTCGAGCTCGATCATCTTGCCGTTGGTGAAAGTCTCGAAGGCGCAGCCCATGTCGGGGTAGTTGGCACCGGATACGACCTTGGCGTGTTTCACGAAGGTGGCGCCGTCGATGTGATAGGCGGACCAGCCCGGGTAATTGGTGAGGCCGAGCTTGTGAGGGCGGTCGGCGGCGGGCACGTCGACGCCGATGTAGTCGCGGTGCAGATCCCACACGTCCTCGGAGAGGTCGGTGTAGCTCCAGGGCACGATCGTGTAGGTGGGCAGGAAGTCGCCCTTGGCGTGGTCGCCCTTGGGAAGCAGCGGGATGACGCCGTAGCCGCCGGTGCGGAACATGGTGAGAGCCCAGGGGGCGGTCTCGACCGGCCAGGTGCCGAGGTTGGTGAGGGCGTGGGTGACGCGCACGGTGCGCTCGCCGAGGAACTCGATCTTGACCGCCTTCTGGATGCCGGTGGAGGGCTCGACCGGTTGGGCGAGGGCGACGCCGTTCTTCACGGGCTTGAGCGCGACGGGCTCGTTGTCGGGCGCGTAGGTGCGCGGGTAAGCCTCGGGCGCGTGCCAGAGGCGGTGGCCGCCGCGGAGCTTGAAGCCGTTGTCGAAGCCCGGCTCCTCGGAGTCCTTGATCTCCCAAAACAGGTTGCCGGCCTTGCCCTTCTTGGAGGCGAAGGATGTGATGCGCGGACCGACGCCGGTGGTGACTTCGAGGGCGATGGCGCCCGATTCGAGGCGGAGGCCCTCGGCCCCGCGGATATTAATCTTCGAGAGTTTCATAGGAAAAAGCTTCGCCAAGACCCTGGGCCTCGCGTTCCTCGCGCACCTTCCACTTGGGCGCGGCGGATTCCTCGTTCTTGAGGCGGCGTTTCTCGGCCATCGAGGCCTTGCCGCTGTAGGGCGTGCCGGGCGTGTGCTTGGGTTTGCCGACGAGGTCGAAATACACGGGGCAGCCGTCGAGACCGAACTCCTTGACCATGCCGGCCTCGAGGTAGCGGCGGTATTGTTCGGAGAGCTTGTCCTCGCGGTTGCAGAACAACTTTACGCGGAAGGGGCGGACGCCGGTCTGCACGACGTAGTAGACGCGGAAGCGTTTGCCGCCGATGGCGGGGGCGGGCACGCGCTCGGCAAGTTCCTGGATGAGCGCGTTGAGCTTGGCGGTGGGGATTTTTTTCTCCGCGTTACGATTGAGCTGCACGGCGCAGTTGAGCATGCGGTCCACCTCGTAGCCGCTCATCGCGGAGACGAAGAGGATGGGCGCGCCGGGGGTGAAGAAAAGGCGGTCGCGGATGGCCTGCTCGTATTTGGCGCGGTATTCGCGTTCGGTCTTGAAGCCGTGGATCGCCTCCTCGGGGGCGCAGTCGGGATCGATGCCGCGGCGGAAGGCGTCTTTCACGACGTCCCACTTGTTGACGATGACGATGATGGGCTTGCGCTCCTTGATGGCCTCGCCGGCGATGGCCTTGTCCTGGGCGGTGACGCCGTCGATGGCGTCGAGTACGAGGAAGACTACGTCGCACTTGTTGATGGCGTCGAGCGAGCGGAGCCGGGAGAAATACTCGACGGGCGAGGCGAGCTTGGTCTGGGCCTTGATGCCGGCGGTGTCGATGAGACGGAAAGGGTATTCCTTGCCGTTGCGGCCGCGGAAAACGAAGGGGATCTCGACCGCGTCGCGCGTGGTGCCGGCGATGTCGGAAACGATGAGCCGGTCGCTGCCGAGGAGGCGGTTGGAGAGCGAGGATTTGCCGACGTTGGGACGGCCGATGAAGCAGACGCAGAGCGGCTCCCCCGGATCGCGGCGACCGTGGATGTGCACGGGCGGGAGGGGATTGCCGTCGGGATCGGTCTCGAGGGTTTCCTCGGCGGGCGCGGCGCCTTCGGGCGTGGGGAGCCGGGCGGGCTCGACTTCTGGCGCGGGGCCGAGTTTCGCGGCGATGGCATCGCGCAGCTCGCTCTCGCCGCGACCGTGCTCGGCGGAGACGCGGACGGGCTCGCCGAGGCCGAGGCGGTAGGCCTCGCCAAGCTCCAGTTTCTCGTCGCCGAAGTCGGCCTTGTTGACCACGAGGAGAACGCTTTTTTTCGCGCGGCGGAGACGCGAGGCGATCTGGGTGTCGAGGGAGGTGAAGCCCTCCAGGCCGTCGACGACAAAGAGGATGAGATCCGCGGCCTCGATGGCGAAGTCCACCTGCTTCTCGGAGGCCTTGGTCAGCTCGGCGGGCGAATCGCCGCCCTTGAGGCCGAGACCGCCGGTATCGAGGAGGGTGTAGGCGCCATCCTTTACATTGGCGGATACGACGTCGCGGGTGACGCCGGGCTGGTCGTGCACGATCGAGATGCGCGACCGCGTGAGCCGGTTAAAAAGGCGGCTCTTGCCCACATTGGGGCGTCCGACGATGGCGACGATGCGTGACATGAATGGAAAAGTGGCGACGAAGCAGATTAAGCGGAGGCTCGAGGAGAACGGCCGAGCGATGGGACGGAACGGTCAGACCGTCTTGAACACCACGGCGGCGTTCTGGCCGCCGAAGCCGAGGTTGTTGCTCAAAACGGTGGTGAGGCCGGTGACCTGGCGGGCGACGTTGGGGACGTAGTCGAGGTCGCACTCGGGGTCGGGTTCGTGGAGATTGATCGTGGGCGCGAGGGTCTGGGTCTGGAGGGTCTTGGCGCAGATCACGCTCTCGATGCCGCCGGCGCCGCCGAGGAGGTGGCCGGTCATGGACTTGGTGGAGCTGACGGCCAGCTTCTTGGCCTGCTCGCCGAAGACGCGCTTGATGGCGAGGGTCTCGAACTTGTCGTTGTAAGGCGTGCTGGTGCCGTGGGCGTTGATGTAGCCGATCTGCTCGATGGTGGCGCCGGCGCCCTTGAGCGCGCGGGTCATGGCGGCGCCGAGGCCCTTGCCCTCGGGATCGGGCATGGTGATGTGGTGGGCGTCGGCCGTGGCGGCGTAGCTGGCGATCTCGCAGTAGATGCGGGCGCCGCGTTTCTTGGCGTGTTCGAGCGATTCGAGGACCATGACGCCGGCGCCCTCGCCCATGACGAAACCATCGCGGCCGAGGGAGAAGGGGCGGCAGGCGTTGGCGGGGTCGTCGTTGCGCGTGCTCATGGCCTTCATGGCGCAAAAGGAGGCGTAGGCAAAAGGCGTGATGGCTGCCTCGGTGCCGCCGGCGATCATGACGTCGGCATCGCCGCGGCGGATCATGTGCATGGATTCGCCGAGGGCGTGGGTGCCGGTGGCGCAGGCGGAGACGACGCCGAAATTGGGGCCGCGGGCGCCGAGCTCGATGGCGACGATACCGGAGCAAATGTTACCGATGAGAGAAGGGATGGTGAACGGGGAGACCTTGCGCGGACCCTGTTCGTGGAGTTTGCGGCACTGGTTCTCGTAAGTGAGCATGCCGCCGATGCCGGAGCCGACGACGACGCCGACGCGGTCGGGGTCTTCCTTGCCCATATCGAGGCCGGAGTCGGCCCAGGCCTGCTTGGCGGCGCAGAAGCCGAAGTGGGTGTAGCGGTCGTTGCGACGCGCTTCCTTGGGGTCCATGTGCTCCTCGACGTTCCAGCCCTTCACCTCGGCGCCCATCTGGGTGGCGAAGGGGGCGGGGTCAAACTGGGTGACACGGTCGATGCCGTTTTTGCCCGCGACGAGGCTGGCCCAGAAGGTGTCCGCGGTCTGGCCGAGGCCGTGGATGACGCCGAGACCGGTGACGACGACACGCTGGGAATCAGGGAGGTGGGACATGGCTTAAAGGACGATGTGAAAGGACGGCGGGGCCCAGCGCAAGGACGCGTGCAGGGGGTCTGCCATAACCCCGCCACGTCTCCGGGAACTTACCAGAAACGGGATAACCGGCTTTGTCTCAACGGACGCGCCCC
>JBDLWD010000083.1:0-3037 GCA_039804465.1 Verrucomicrobiota bacterium
CGACCGCGTCGGGGATTCTTGAATACGGGGTGGTCTCGCTAAGAGACGGCGGGATCGTGGCGGCGCGCGGGCGCGTGTGCGCGGCCACGGGCCGGGTGCGCCCCGAGGACGTCGCGGTGCACGGGTTGGACGAGGGCGCGACGGCGGGCGCGGCGCCCTTCACGGCCGACTTCGACGCATTCGCGACTTTGCGCGAGGGAGGCCCGCTGGCGGCGCATTTCGCGAACGCGGAGAACGCCCTGATAAAGTCGGTCTGGCCCTACGCGCGTGCGGCGCGCGATTTTTCCCGCGAAGACGGCGCGACGACGGCGGACTGGGGTCCCTGGATCGACACGGGGCGGCTCTACCCGCAGGCGCGCGGTGCCGGCGCGCCGACCAAGCTGGCCGCGCTGGTCGCGGCCGAAGGCCTGCAAGAGCGGCTCGACGCGCTCGCGGCCGAGATCTGCCCGGACGGCCGCAGGCGTTATCATGCCGCTCTCTACGACGCGCTCGCGGGCGCCTTGCTGCTTCTCCGGCTGGCGGAGACGCCCGGCTGGGGCGACAAGACCCTGCGTTGGCTGCTTGAGCACAGCACGCTCGACGCCGGCCGGCGCGAGGTCCTACGGCAGGACGAGTTGTTCTAGGCGCGCCAGGTTGACCTCTCTCATCGAGGCGGCGCGCCAGGCGGCGCGGCTGAAAACGTCGCCGGCGGTGGACGGATTGGGCACGACGACCACGCGCAGGCCGGCGGCCGCGGCGGCCTCGTGTCCCGGGAGCGAGTCCTCGAAGGCCACGGCCTGTTCCGAGCGCAGATCGAGCCGCTCCAGCGCGAAGAGGTAGGGATCGGGGGCGGGTTTGCCGCGCGGCACATCCTCGCGACACACCACGGTGGAAAAGCGCTCGAGAAGGCCGCGGGCAGCGAGGTGCGCGTCGACATGGCGATGTGAGGAGTTCGAGGCGACAGCGAGCCGAAGGCCCGCCGCGCGCGCTTCGTCGAGCAGCTCGACCACGCCGGGCAGCACGGGCGCCGCCTCGCAGCGCTGGCGGGTGAGCTTGAGGAAACGCGCGGCCAGGCCTTCGCGGTTCTCCGAGGCGGGGTAGGCGGTCCAGAGATCGGCGGCCATGTCCACGTGGCCCACCACGGCGTGCAGGATGCGAGGGTCCGCCTCCAGTCCGTCCTCCGAGTGCACCTGCCGCCATGCCTCGAGGATGGCCGTCTCAGTGTCCACGATGAGGCCGTCGAAGTCGAAAATGAGTCCGCGCAAGGGCATGGGCTCGCACGGTGGGCGGGACCTTCGCGCGCGCAAGCTGGACGCGGGATTCGTTTCGCGTAGCGATTTGGCCGAGCGCCTGGACTTCCGGCCTTCGCGACTCCCCCGCCCATGCCCGACTTTGCCTTCGAACTAAAGCCCGCCACCCGCGACCGCGCGGCCATTCCCGCCGGGTTAAAATGGGATTTTTCGCCCATCTACCCCTCATGGGAGGCTTGGGAGGCCGGTCTAGCGGAGATGCGTTCGCGGATGGGCGAGTTTGCCGCGCTGAAGGGCACGCTGAACGCCGGGCTCGAGGCCCTGCTGCGCGCCTACCGGCTTTTCGACGATATTGGCCGGCTGCAGTATCGCGTCTTCCGCTACCCGCAGCTGCAACGCGACACCGACACGCGCGACCAGGAGGTGGCGGGGCGGCTGCAGCGCGTGCAGGCGGTTTTCGCCGAGTTCGGCGTCGCCACCTCGTGGTTCACGCCCGAACTGATCACCGTGCCCGAGGCCGTGGTTCGCGGCTGGATTGACGCCACGCCAGGGCTGGAGATCTACAGATTTCCCATTCTAGAGGCCTACCGCCAGCGCAAGCACGTGCTCGACGAGCCGGGGGAAAAACTCCTCTCCTTCGCCGCGCGTTTCAACGAGACGCCCCGCTCCGTCTACACCGAGCTCAGCACGTCGGACATCCGCTTTCCGACCATCACCCTGAGCGACGGGCGCGAGGTGAAGTTGTCCCCCGGCGCCTACCAGCAACTCCTCGCCACCAACCCGAACCAGGCCGAGCGCGCCCGCGCCTTCGACGCCCACCTCGGCGTCTACGAGGCCAACAAGAACACCTACGCCGCCATCTACCGCGGCGTGCTCGAGCGCGGCTGGTTTCTCTCCCGCGCGCGCGGCCACGAGACGACTCTGCACCGCGCCCTCGACGGCGACGCCATTCCGGTTGAGGTCTACTCCACTCTAGTCGACACTGTGAGGGCAGGCACGGCTCCGCTCAGGCGCTACCTGCGCCTGCGAAAAAAGCTCCTCGGGCTGGACTCCTACCACCTCTACGACGGCCAGGTGCCGCTTGTGAAGGACGACACCGTCTGGCCCTATCGCGCATCCCGCGATCTAGTGCTGGCATCCGCGGCCCCGCTCGGCGCGGACTATCAAGGCAAGCTCCGCGAACTGCTCGAAGGCGGGCGCATCGACGTGTATGAAAACGACGGCAAGCGCTCCGGCGCCTACTCGGCCGGAGTCTACGGCGTCGGCCCCTACGTGCTGCTGAACCACAACGACACGCAGGACGCGTTGTTCACCTTCGCCCATGAGATGGGGCACGCTATGCACACCCGTCTCTCCGAGGAGACGCAGCCCTTCGCCACCAGCGGCTACACCATCTTCGTGGCTGAGGTCGCCTCCACCGTGAACGAGCGTCTCCTGCTCGATCACCTCCTTGAGCGAACCGCCGACCCCCGGGAGCGTTTTCTGCTTCTGCAGCACGCCGTCGACTCCATCGTCGGCACTTTCTACACCCAGACCATGTTCGCCGACTTCGAGCGGCGCGCTCATGAGCGGGTGGAGCGCGGCGAGCCGGTAACGGCCGACGTTTTGGGCGAGCTCTACGGGGGCCTGTTGCGCGACTACTACGGAGACGCGGCTGAGATCGACGAGAAGTATCGCCACACCTGGACGCGCATCCCGCATTTTTACAATTCGCCGTATTACGTTTACCAATACGCCACCTGCTTCGCCTCCTCGGCCCAGCTCTACGCCGCCATGTTTCACGGCCCCGAGGAGGCCCGCGCCGAGGC
>JBDLWD010000084.1:0-6427 GCA_039804465.1 Verrucomicrobiota bacterium
CGCCTGCGGCATGTTCCGTCCCGCTCACATCTGGCACAGCCCCCTCGCTCGCTCGCGCCAAACCGCAGACGATCTCGCCGCCCGCCTGCTCCTGATCGACGCCCTCCGGGTGGAAATCCCCGGCCTGCTGCCAGAGGACGACCCACACGAAATCGCCGAGCGGCTTCACCTTCATCCCATGGACCGCGGCGACATAGCCATCGTCGGCCACGAACCCCATCTATCCACCCTCGCCTCTTTACTGGTAAGAGGAAAAGAACGGCCGGATCTCTTCACCTTGAAAAAGTGCGCCTTGATCACCCTCGAACTGACCGATGCCGCGCATAAGAAAACCGGCCATGCCCGCTGGCGCGTGCGCTGGCACATCTCCCCCGAACTGTTACCCCCAGCGCCCGCCTCCATAGCAGCCAACCCCGAACCTACTGTCAATCAATGATTGACATTGCCCGCGTCGCGATCCCCGGCATTTCCCGATCATGAAAATCCTTCTCACCGGTGCCTCCGGCTTGGTCGGGGCCGCCTTCGCCGAATCCGCCTCGCGCCGCGGCCACCACGTCGTCGGTCTCGTCGGACGCGCCACCTTCCCCGTGCCCGGTCTCGCCGAGAAGCGTTCCCTGGATCTCTCCGATCCCGACGCCATCACCGGTATCGCGCTCGAGCTGTTCCCCGACGCCATCGTCAACTGCGCCGCCGTCTCCGAACCCGGCCAGTGCGACGCCGATCCCGTGCTCTCCCAGCAGCTCAACGTCGTCCTGCCCGCCGCCCTCGCGCGCCTCGCCCACCACCTCAGCGCGCGCCTCGTCCACGTCTCCACCGAGCAGGTCTTCGCCGGAGACGCCCCGCCCTACTCCATCGCCGCCACTCCTCGTCCGCTCAACCTCTACGGCCGCCAAAAACTCGAATCCGAGAAACAGGTCCACGCCGCCGCGCCCGAGTTCGCCATCACCCTACGCGCCCCGCTCCTCACCGGCAACAGCCCCTCTGGCGCACGCAGTCTCCACGAACGCCTGCTCGCCGACTGGGCCGCGGGCAAGACCCCCCGGCTCTACCGCGACGAGATCCGCCAGCCTTGCACCGCCGGCAACCTCGCCGAGGCCATGTGCGAGCTCTGCGAGCGCCGGGACTTCCGCGGCGTGCTCCACTGGGCCGGAGCGGAACCGCTCTCAAGGGTCGAGCTCGCGAAACGCATCCGCGCCCACTTCAAGGTCCCGCCCCAGGCCGCGCCTATCGCCGAGGTCAGCCGCGCCGACGATCCCTCCGCCGCGCGCCGCCCGGCCAACCTCACCCTAGACTGCAAACCACTCGCCGGCGCGCTCAAGACACCCCTCGAAACCTTCGACGCCCAGCTCGACCAATTGGTCGTGCCTCCGCCCGTGCGCGCATGGTTCAGGAGCCTCGCCTGAACGCGGACCCGCCATGTTCGACGTCCTCCCCATGCGCAGCGACTCCGCCGCCGCCAACATGGCGACGGACTTCCTGATGCTGAAGCGCTACCCCGCAAAAACCCGCGCCCGCTTCCGCGCCTACGGCTGGCACCGCCCCGCCTTCAGCTTCGGCTACTCGCAAAAGATCGCCTGGGTGCTCGCCCACCTCCCGGCCGACGCCGACCCTGGCGCGGAACTCGTTCGCCGCCCCACCGGCGGCGGCCTCGTGGACCACCGCGACGACTGGACCTATGCCCTCGTCCTCCCGCGCGGCCACGCCCTCGAGACCGCCCGCGCGGTGGAGAGCTACCGAGCCATCCACGCCGCTTTGGCCGACGCCCTCCGCACCTGCGGCCAGCCAGCAGCCCTGAAAGACCGCTGCGACGCTTCGCCCGCCGCCCCCTCTGGCGAAGACTCAACGGCCCCCGCTTCTTGCGCCTCGCTTCCAAGCGTATGCTTCACCCGCCCCGAACTGCACGACGTCGTCCATCCGGACACAGGCGCGAAGATCGCCGGAGCCGCGCAGAAACGCACCAAGGAGGGTCTGCTTTTCCAAGGTTCCGTCCTGCGCGCGGCCGCCCCCGCCGTGCCCGACTGGGACGCCTTTCACGACACCTTCGTCCAATCCCTTGCCTCCACGCTCGCCCTGTCTGCCACCCAAGCGCCCTGGCCGGATTTTGCCGAAGGCGAGCATGATGCCCTCGTCGAGCAATATGCATCCTCCGAGTGGCGCGAGGCCCGCTGAGACGCCTCCTGCGTCCGCGCCTCGCGTCGCGTGGACGTCACCTGTGATTCCGGGTTTACCCTTGTCCCACTTCCGACACTGTTGAAAACAAACGCATGCAGCGGAAAAAAATCGTCTTCGTTTGGGCCACCCCCCCTGTGGCCTCCGGGCGTTGGTATCTCGGTCTGATCAACCTCCGCATCCGCGAAAAATCACTTTCCTCCACCGACAGCGAGGACTGGCATGACTTCCGCCGCCACAACCCCCATATCAGCTTTCGCGGCGTCATCCTCTGGATGATCGTCGGCGCCTTCGCCACCTACCTCCTCGGTGCCGCCGCCATCCTTTATCGTCTGGAAACGCGTAGCTCCGTAAACCGCGTCGCCTATCTGGACCTCATCCTGCCCAACCGCTGGGACCAGTTGGACCGCCTGCGCGCGGAGGCCCTCGTCGAGCAAAGCCGTGAAGCATTCGCCGCCAAACGCTTCGGCGAAGGTTTCACCCTGCTGCGCATGGCCCTCGCCAGAAACCCGAAGGACCACGCCACCCGCCTGGAGCTGGCCCGCATCCACGTGGCCATGCGCCTCTACCCGCAAGCTCGCAAGCTGCTCGGCGACGGCCGCTCAATCGGCTATCCGGGGCGCGCGGGCATCGAGCTCGCCCTCGTGCTCGCCAACGATGCGGGCCGGCCCGACGAGTCCGATGCGATCATCCGCGAGACCCGCGAGCGCCTCCAGGCCGCGCCGGATTCCCCGGAGAAAACCGCCGATCTGCTCTGGCTGAACGAGCGCACCGTAGTCGAGCTCAACACCGCCAAAAAACAGGCCGAGGCGCTGGCCTTCGCGCGCGAGCACCTCCCCCCGGACGCCTCGCTCCGCCGCCAGATCACCATCCTCAATCTTCTAGGCCAGAAAGACCGCTCCGGCGCCCTGGCCGAGGCCCGCGCCTGGCATGCCGCCGAGCCCGCCTCCGCCGAGCCGCTCCGCGTTCTCGCGCTCTCCTCGCGCGAGGCGGGAGACCTCGACAGCATGGAAGACGCCCTCGCCAAGCTCCAGGCCCTTGACCCCGCCAGCCCCGATCCCTCGCTCTTCGCCATCGGCCAATACCATCTCGCCAACCAGCCCGCGCGCGTATCCGCCGTCGTGGACCGGCTCCTTTTCCGGCACGGCGCCAGCGAGGAGATCTACCCCGCCCTGGCCGACAAGTTCGCCGAAATGCGCCGTGAAGACCTGCTTGACCAGCTCGTGTCCGAACTGCGCGACCGCGGCCTCTCCGCCCAGCCCGTGCTCTGGGCCCGCGTGCAGATGGCCTCGGCCGCCGCGGATTGGCCCGGCGTGGTCGCCGCATCCGAGACGTTTCAAGCGGAGGCAGGCCCCCAGCTCGACGCGCCGCGCGCCAAGTGGCTCGAAATCACCACCCGCCTCGCCAAGGCCTGCATAGACCCAGGCGACGGCGTCCAGTCCTCCGTGGAGGAATCCATCGCCACCTACCCCGCCGCCCTGCGCTTCTACGAGTTCATGATCGAGTCGCTCCTCCGCGCCGATCGCCCCGCCACCGCGCGCAAAATCCTCGTCCTCGCCGAAGGCCCCTACCCCGATTCCGAACGCTTCGGCGACCTCCGCAAGCGCATCGACGCAGCCATAGCGGCCAGCACTCCGGCCCCGGCCGTCTCCCTGCCGACCTCCATCAACCCCGACCTCGTGTCGGAGCCCGCCTTCGTCGCCGCCGTCGAGGCCCGCTCGCGCGAGGGAAGGCCGGTCGAGGCCCTCGCCCTCTTCTCGACCTTGCGCCGCATCCGGCCCGACTGGCTCGCCGATGCCGAGGCCCGCGTCGACGCCGTCGAACTGCCGCTTCAAGCCCGTGGCAACGACCTGCTCCGTCTCCAGGTCCTCGCCCGATCCCAGCTTGCTCGCGATTCGCTGGCCACCCGCCGCCTGCTCAAGTTCGCCCGTGAACTTCACCCGGAGGGTCGCGCCGATGCCGCCATCCTGATCGTCCGCGAGATCCTTCGCCGCGACCCCGCCAACGAGGATGCGCTCGCCCAGCTCTCCGTCTGGCAACCCGCCGGCGCCCAGCCTGCGGCCGTCGGGGAAAAACCGGCGCCCGCCGCGGCGAAGTAGCCCGCGGCTCAACCGATCAAGCCCGCCAGCACCGCGTCGCGGCTCAGCCGAAACGCCTCCCGCAAGGCCGCGAACTCCGCCAGGCACTCCGCCGGAGATCCGGCCCGCGCGAAGCGCATCGCCAGCGTGGCCCCGTCGCACTCCACCTTCGCCGTCACACCCGGCGCGGTGAGCACGCAGCGGCTGCAATCCGAGGGATAGTCCACCCGCAGCGCGCCTTCCGCCTCTGGATCGAGCGCCTCCACCGCGTCGACCACCGCCTCCACCCGCACCCCGCGCGCCAGATCAAAGACCACCGCGTCGAACTGCGCCGCGAAGAGCCGGTTGAACTCGTCCAGTCGCAGCAGATCGCCGGAGCGCAGCGAGTGCAGCGTGCGCGCGGCCGAGTAGCGCGACGGCTCCGCCTCCTCCAGCGAGTAGACAAGCTCCCAGCAAAAATCCTTGGTCGTCAGCGTCGCCTGCCCGGCGCCCACGTCGAGCGCGATGCCCGCGCGCTTGTAGCCCAGCGCCGCCCGCGCGCCCTGGAACATCGCCTCCGCCTCCTCGGCCAGCTCCGCCGCGCACAACCGCGCCAGGAAGCCGCTCGTGGCCGCGTTGACCGCGTCAGGCAGACTGTGGCGCGACTTGTCGAAGCCGCGCAGGGTCTTGACCGCGCCGCCGGTCGAGCCACCCAGCCTCACCTGCGAAATCTTGGAAAAAGCCGCGTCCATCGGAAAGCGCCGCGCAGCGTGGGCCAAATCCGCCGCGCGCCAAGCTCCGAGCGCGAGCGCCACCGGCCCCGCGTCCTGCCTACTCGGCGGAGGCCAGCGCGCGGCGCGCGCGCTCCTGGGCCGACGCGTCGTAACGTTCCTTGGGCGGCAGCGCGAGGGCGCGCTCGAAAGTAAGCCGCGCGTCCGTCTCGCGGCCCGCCGAGCGGTAGGCGAAACCCAGTTCCACCTGATGCGGCACGCGCGCAGGCGCGAGCGCGGCGGCCCGCTCCAGATGGCGAATCGCGGTCTCCTTCGAGGCGTCAGGCAGGCCGCCGTAGACCACACGCACGAAAAACCGCGTCGCCGCGCCCAGCTCCGCCACCTCGCGGTGCCAGCGCCCGAGCACGTGGTGCGCCCAGTCGTAGTTAGGATCGAGCGAGAGCGCGCGCTCCGCCTCCTGTCGCACGAGCCGCGAATATTCTATCTTGGTGCGCGTGTCGCTGTATACGCCCATCTTCCCGTAACAGATCGCGAGCGAGAGCACGTTGACGGCGTTGTCGGGCGCGAGTTCCACCGCGCGCTTTGCATAGGCCAGCGCCTGCCCTGCCCGCGCTTTCTTCTCCGCCGCCCCGCCGCCTTCCAGCGTAAGGTCGGAAAGCTGCTGGGCTATTTTCTGGAGCGTGAATGCATCGTCCGGCCGCAACCGGTCGGCCTGCTGGTAAAGCTCGAGCGCACGCCGCGTTTCCAACCGCTCCTCCGCCTTGCGAGCCGCGTCCAGCACCGCCTCCACGCCCGTGGCGGGCATCGCCACGACCAGCCCGGTCAGCAAACCGTAGAGGAAAAACAGACGAAGGCGTGTCATGGTATCAAACAGGGGGTAATTTCCCGATTCTTCAAACGACCGGGCACGTCGGGCGGAAACATCCGCGCCGCGACCGAAGGGCTAGAACAGCCCGGCCAGGCCCGCCAGATAAGCATCGAACCAGGTCTCGGCGGCCAAAAGATAGATCGTCGCGCCCGCCGCCAGCATGGGGCCGAAAGGCACGTGCACGCCGAGGCCGAGCCGCTCCGTCTCCTCGCCCTCGGCGGTCTCGGCTCGCGGCGCGATGGGCGCCTTTTTGCCAGACAGCTTCTGCCAGATCGTCGCCAGCGCCACCCACACCGTGCCCACGATCGCCCCGCCGAAAATGGCGAAAAGCGCGCCCTGCCAGCCGCAGAAAGCGCCGATCGCGCCCATCAGGGTCACGTCGCCGAAGCCCATCGCCTCCTTGCCCAGCGCCTTCTCCGCCAGCAACGCGATCCACAGCAACACTCCCGAGCCCACCAGCAAACCCATGATCGCGCTGCCGCCCGAGCGCAGATGCGCCACGATGGCGAACTCCGCCGTCGCCCCGTGCAGCGTAGGAAAGACGAAGGCCGCCACCACGCCGAAGACCGCCAGCCAGATCGTGAACGGATCCGGGATGATCA
>JBDLWD010000085.1:0-5424 GCA_039804465.1 Verrucomicrobiota bacterium
CTCGCCCTGCCGCACGTCGCGGCGATGCACGCCTACACGCCGGGCCTCCAGCCCACCGAGCCAGGCTGGGTAAAGCTCAACACCAACGAGTGCCCTTACTCCCCGAGCCCGCGCGCCGCCGCCGCGGTCGTCGCCGAGCTCTCCGGCGAGGGCGAGAAACTCCGCCTCTACCCAAACCCCAAGGCCACGCCTCTCCGCCAGCTCGTCGCCAAGCTCCACGGGCACGGGCTCACCGAGACGAACGCCCTCATCGGCAACGGCTCCGACGACATCCTCAACCTCCTCGTCCGCGTCTTTGGCGGACCCGCCGCGCCCACCTCCTTCACGCTGCCGAGCTACTCCCTGTATCCGGTTCTCATTACAATCCAGGACGGCAAGTGTGCGCCGGTGGAGTTCGACCGCTCGATGCGCCTGCCGGTGGAGAAAATCGCCGCCACCCCCGCCCGCGCCTGCTTTCTCACTTCGCCAAACGCGCCCACCGGCGTCGGCTTTTCCAACGCCGAGATCGCCGGGCTGCTCGCGCGTTTTCCCGGCATCCTCATCCTCGACGAGACCTACGCGCCTTTCGCGCGCGAGAACGCCGTCCCGCTGCTCGCCGCCCATCCTCGCCTCGTCATCACTCGCTCCCTATCCAAGGCCCAAGGCCTCGCCGGCATCCGCCTCGGTTACTGCCTCGCGCATCCCGAGGTCATCGAGCTGCTCGACCGCGTGCGCGACAGCTACAACGTCAACCGCCTCAGCCAGGCCGCCGCCCACGCCGCGCTCCAGGACACTGGATATTACGACGCGATCATCGGCAAAATCATCCGCACCCGCGACTATTGGCACGGCGAGTATGTCGCCCGCGGCTGGTTCACTTACGAGAGCCAGAGCAACTTCCTTTTCACCGAGCCGCGCAACGCCAGGGGCGAGTGCGGCCCGTCGGTGGCAAAGTCGCTCTACGAGTTTTTCCTTTCGCGAAAAATCCTCGTGCGCGCCTTCCCGAGCCACCCGCTGACCGCGAGCTTCCTGCGCATCAGCGTCGGCACCGACGAGGAGATGCTCGCCGTCAACGAGGCCATCGACGCCTGGCTGAAGAGCTGAGCCCCGATTCTGCGCGTGTCTGGCCGGCCCGGATTTTTTGGAAAACGCACCGGATTGATGGATTGGTGTCATTATCCAACCGGGTTTGGTTTCAGTCACGTTCCGCAAGCTCTCGCCCGTCGAGATCGTGGCCTTGGTGCGTGAGGCCGGTCTGGCCGGCATCGAGTGGGCCCTAGCGACGGCATGCGAACTGGGTGCGCCCACCATCCGGCTGTGGCCTGGCACCAAGGGCTCGGTAGAGGTGGATGATGCGGCGCGCCGCTCCGTGGTGGCCGACTTCGGCGGCGCGGCATCTACTGGCCGAAGGGGCGGAGCGTTGGTCGGCGTTTTTTCGCCGAGTGCAAGCTGATGGCGGGCGATCGCTTCGCGCTCATGGAGTTCGTGCCCGGTGATTCCCTTGCGGCGTTTTTGCGCGACGCGGAAACTTTGAAGAGCTGGCTCAGGACGTGATCATCTTCCGGCTGCTCGTATGCAGCAGGCCGTTCGCCTGTCTTTTCGCGCGGCGCTGTCGCCGGATTAGTCTCAAGCGTCCTGGAGCCGGCCGCGCGTGCTCTTCTTGTCGGATTTCTCCATGGGGATCTCGTTGTCCGTGGTCACCATGAACACAGGGGCCTTGGTCTTTACCCAGACCTGCTGCTCCTTGAAGTGCTTGGCGGGGATGTTCTCGATCGCGTCGGCCATGGACTTGGCCGGCATCAGGCGGCCTTTCTTGGTGGTGTTGAATTCGTAGGCGGCCTTGTGGATGCGATCGGGCGCGCTCGTCACGGAGGAATCCTCCGGGATCTGAAGCACCCAGCCGGTGAACTCGCCGGAAGGCAGCTTGCCTTCGGGATCTGAGATCAGGATGGAAAATTGCTTTTTGACCGCGGGCGGCTTCTCCTCGTCGACCTCGGGCTGGGCGGCCATGTTGAGTTCCTCGATGATTTGGCGAAGCAGGGCGGGGTCGAGGTCGTTGCGTTTCAGGATTTCGGCAACTTGGTTAACATCAATCTTTGGCATGGCGTGCGTGCGATGAAGAGCCCACGAAGAGGACACGCATGGATTTGAAAGTAAAGGCCGACGGGCAGGCGCAGAGCGCGGACGAGTTGTTCGACGTGGTTGACGAGCACGACCACGTGATCGGACAGGCGCGCCGTGCCGACGTGCACGCCCGCAAGCTGCGTCATCGGGCGGTGCATGTGCTTTGCCTGGATGGGCATGGGCGGGTGTTTCTCCAGCGGCGCTCGCTTTTGAAGGACTCCGCTCCGGGCAAGTGGTGCGCCTCGTGTTCGGGGCATCTCGATGCGGGCGAGGACTACGATGTCGCCGCGGTGCGCGAACTTGCGGAGGAGATCGGCGTATCGGTGGAGCCCGCGGCGCTGGAGCGCTGGCTGAGGCTGGACGCGTGCCACGAGACGGGCATGGAGTTTCTCTGGGTGTATCGCGTGCGCCACGAGGGGCCTTTCACACTGCATCCGGCGGAGATCATGGACGGCGCGTGGTATGAGCGAGCGGCGCTGGACGCGGCGATTCGCGACCGGCCGCGAGAGTTCGCCGGAGCATTCCGACACCTCTGGGCGCAGTTGCCTTGGTGATACGTATCGACTTGTTGCGAACGGAGGACAGGCCCTCGTTCGCGCGGCGGTGGCTGGCTCAACGGCGAAAATCGGGCGCACGAAAAAGGCCCGGGCACAGCGGCCCGGGCCTGGAATCTGGCATCGAAACGAAATCAGGCTTCGGGTGCGCCATCCGCAGCGCTCTCGGCCGCGGCGGCCTGCTGCTCCTCGGTTTCGACAACCTTGGCGATGCTGAGGAGTTTGTCGCCCTCGGCTAGGGTGAGGAGCTTCACGCCCTTGCCACCGCGGTTGACCTCGCGGATGTCGGCGACGCGGGTGCGCACGCTCTGGCCCTTGGTGGTGAGGAGCATGATTTCGTCCGTGTCCTTCACGCTGAGCGCGCCGGCCAGCTTGATCGATCCGTCCTCGGGGAGATCGATGGCCCACACGCCGCTCGCGCCTCGGTTGACGAGGCGGTAGTCCTCGAAGCGGGTGCGGACGCCCAGGCCTGCCTGCGAGGCGACGAGGAATTTCGAGTTGTGGTCCACGACCTCGATGACCTCGAGGTAGTCGCTCTCGAGCTTGAAGCGCATGCCGGTGACGCCGCCGGTGGCGCGGCCGGTGTCGCGGAAGAGGACTTCGCCGGTCTCGGGGTCTTTTTCGCGGAAGCGGACGGCGAGGCCTTGGTGGGAGACGAGGATTATCTCGCTCTCGCCGGTGGTGAGGATGCAGCCGATGACGGCATCACCCTCGTCGAGGTTGATGCCGATGAGGCCGCTCTCGCGGGTGGCGTTGGTGTAGTCGGCGAGGGCGGTCTTTTTGATCACGCCGGCCTTGGTCGCCATGACGAGGAAGTGCGCGCCGTCGAACTCGTGGAAGCAGAGCATGGCGGCGACCTTCTCGCCCTCTTCGAGCGCGAGGAAGGATTTGACCGACTTGCCCTTGGCGGTGCGGACGCCCTCGGGGATGTCGTAGACCTTCTTCGCGAAGCACTGGCCGTGGCTGGTGACGAAGAGGATGTAGTCGTGCGTGCTCGCGGTGAAGAGATGCTCGACGAAATCGTCGTCGTAGGTCTCGGCGCCGATGACGCCCTTGCCGCCGCGGCGCTGGGAGCGGTAGTCGGCGACGGGGGTGCGCTTGATGAAGCCGAGGTGGGAGATGGTGATGACGCAGCCCTCGTTGGGGATGACGTCCTCCATGCGGAACTCGCCGGCGGCGGCGAGAATCTGGGTTTTGCGCTGGTCGCCGTATTTGTCCTTGAGAGCGAGGAGCTCGGTCTTGATGACCTCGCGCAGGCGCCAGTCGTTTTCGAGGATCTCCTTGAGGCTCGCGATGAGGTTCTGGAGCTCGAGGTATTCGGCCTCGATCTTGCCGCGCTCCAGGCCGGTGAGCTGGTAGAGGCGGAGCTCGAGGATGGCGTCGGTCTGGCGCTCGGAGAGGGGATACTTGGCCATCAACCGCACCTTGGCCTCCTCGCGATTCTGCGAGGCGCGGATGATTTTGACGAAGTCGTCGAGGTTATCGAGGGCGATGATGTAGCCCTCGAGGATGTGGGCGCGGTCCTCGGCCTGTTTGAGGCGGAACTTGGTGCGGCGGGTGACGACGTCGCGGCGGTGGTCGATGTAGCAATCGATCAGCTCGCGGATGTTCATCTGCTTCGGGCGGCGCTTGTCGAGAGCGAGGAGCGTGACGCCGAAGGAGGACTCGAGGGCGGTCTTCTGGTAGAGCTGGTTGAGGATGGGCGAGGCCTGTTCGCCGCGCTTGAGCTCGATGACGATGCGGGTCTGCTCGTCGGACTCGTCGCGCACGTCGCGGATGCCCTCGATCTCCTTCTCGCGCACGAGCTCGGCGATGCGGATGACGAGGTTGGCGCGGTTAACGTTGTAGGGGATCTCGGTGATGACGATCTGCTCGCCGCCGCCGGACATCTCCTCGGTCATGGCCTTGCCGCGCATGCGGACGATGCCCTTGCCGGTCTGGAGGTAGGAGAGGATGCCCTCGCGGCCGGAGATGGTGCCGCCGGTGGGGAAGTCGGGGCCCTGGATGAGGCCGCAGAGGTCGTCGATGGTCGTGGTGACGGGCTCGTCGAGCACCTTCACGATGGCGGCGACCAGTTCGTGGAGGTTGTGCGGCGGGATGTTTGTCGCCATGCCGACCGCGATGCCGGTGGAGCCGTTGAGCAGCAGGTTGGGCAGGGCGGCGGGCAGGACGGTGGGCTCGGTGGTCGACTCCTTGTAATTGGGGGCGAAGTCGACGGTGTCCTCCTCGATGTCGGCGAGGAGTTCCTCGGAGAGATTGCGGAGGCGGCACTCGGTGTAACGGTAGGCCGCGGGCGGATCGCCGTCCACGGAGCCGAAGTTGCCCTGCGGGTCGATGAGCGGGTAGCGCATGACCCAGTTTTGGGCGAGGCGCACGAGGGTGTCGTAGACGGAGGAGTCGCCGTGCGGGTGGTAGTTCTTAAGCACCTCGCCGACGACGCCGGCGCACTTGTCGAAGGCGCGGTTGTGGAGGAGGCCTTCGCGGAGCATCGCGTAGAGGATGCGGCGCTGGACGGGTTTGAGGCCGTCGCGGGCGTCGGGGAGGGCGCGGGCGACGATCACCGACATCGAATACTCGATGTAGGCCGACTGCATGATGTCGGTGATGTTGGCGGTGGTGAGTTTTTCGTTGGCGGTATACATCCGGAAAGGGGGAAGTGAACAGGGGGCTGGATTCGAAGCTCAGTGACGCGCGCCACGATTGAGGCGCGCGGAAATCGAGGTGGTTTCGGGGCTACACTTAGGCGTCGAGGAACTGGACGTTGAGG
>JBDLWD010000086.1:0-4989 GCA_039804465.1 Verrucomicrobiota bacterium
CGTATTCGAGGAGATTCGCCGCGCCATCACCGTCCGGATCGGCGTCGGGAGCGGCCTCCGGACCGCCCAAGCCGGCCGCTTCCGCCCAGGCGGCGAAGCCGGACCGGACCACCAAAGTGGCCGAGGTGGCGCCTTGATAATTGGGGTCCGTGACCACCGCCTCCACGGCATAGCTGCCGGGTGCGACGGGCGCGAGCGCGCCGCCATCGTAGGTGAGGGCGACGGCGAGACCGGCGGGGGTCGTGGAAACCGTTGGCGTGCGCACCGTGCCGTCGGCGATTTGGGAAAGGTTGCCCAGCGTGACGACGGCCGGAGCACGGTTCACGGTCACGAGGGCGGTGGACGAGAAGCCGCCGCTCGCAGCCGAGACCACGTAAGGCCCGCCAGCCGCGATGGCGGTAAACACGCCGGTCGGCGAGATGGCGCCTCCCCCACTCGCGCTCCAGTCGAAGGACGCCGGCTGGGTGGCGAGCAGCTCGCCAAACTGGTCATGCAAGGCGGCGCTGAAAGCCTGCACGCCGCCCACCGTGACGGAGGCCACGGCGGGCGAGACCGTCAGCGCGTCGGCCACGGGAGAGATGCGAACGTGGAGCGTGCTGGAGACGGCCAGTCCCGCCGCGTCGCGCGCCTGCGCCACGATCACGTAGTCCCCCGTGGCCTCGAAGGTGGCGACCGTGGACTTGGCGGCATTGGAGGCGTTGGGCGAGAAAGCCACCGGCGCGCCGCCGGCCGAGGTGGCACTCCAGGTGTAGATCAGCCCCGCTTCGCCGCCGTCATCCGAAGCGGAGACGGAAAGCGCGGCCTCGCGTCCGGCCACAACCGTAAAGACCGTGCCATCGGGGTCGGTGACGGTCTGGCCGGTGGCCGCGGCCGCGGGCGCGACGATGGCGGGCGGGGCGTTTACCGGCCCGGAGACGCCGGCGAGCGAGACGCTGTCGACATACCAGCCATTGCTCGCGCTGTTGCTGTTGGTGGCGATGCGCCAGCGGGCGCGGAAGTTTTTGCCGGCGAATTTCGCGGTATCGACGAGGTTGACGACGACCTCGCCGAAGGCCGACACGGTGCCGGTCCACGCGCTCTGCCCGGCGAACTCGCTGCTGCGATTGGTGGAGTTGCTGGAGGCGACGGTGCCATTGTAGCCGTTGCTCGCGAACGCGGCGCCTGATCCGGAGGCAATCACGTCGAACCAGGTGGCTCCCCCGTCGACCGAAAGCTCCAGTTTGCCTGCATCGCCGGAATTGAACCCGAAGCGATGCCAAAACTTGAACTGCAGGCCGCTCGCCCCGGCGGGAATGGCGATGACGGGCGAAGACAGGCTGGCGGTCGTCTTGCTCGGCGGGCCGGGCGCGAAATAGGACGTGGACGGGCTCTGGCTCTGCGTGGTGGACAAAGACCAGGCGTTCGAGCCGGTCGATGCCGCCGAGCTCCACCCCGAGGGCGTGCCGTCGAAGGTCTCGCACCAGATCGCGGGCTGGACGGTGAAGGCGGCCTCGAGGGTGGCGGTCTCGCCGCCGGCGTTGGTCGCGACCACGTCCCACGCGCCGGGATCCGCGCCGGCAAGGTCGAAGCGGCCGGACAGCGCGGTGGAGGAGAACTGGACGTTGCCGGCGACGATGTCGGCCTGGCCCGCGCGTCGCAGCCGGAGACCTACCCCCGATTGGAAACCGGCGCCCGCAAGCGTGACGTTGGCCACGCCGGGCAGCGACGCGGCGGGCGCGACGGAATCCACGCGCAAGGCGGGCGGCGGAGGCGTCTGGTTGGCCGCGCCGGTGAGCAGGAGCGAGTAGCGCTGCTCGGTGCCGCTGAGCGCGCCCGTGAGCGAGACGACCACGCGATACACGCCCGCGGCGGGCGGCGCGGCGAGGTAGACCTGCTCGACGTTGTCGGTGTCGTTTTGCCCGGTGGCGGCGGAGAGATCTGCGGCGGCCTGCGTCCAGGTGCCGACGAAGGGCATGACGTAGGGCTGGTAAGTCGCGCCGGTCGGGCCGACGATCCGCAGGTCGAGGTTGTTGACGAGGCGGGCGGTGCGCAGGTCGTTGGTCGTGGTGGACGAGCCCGCGGGGTCGGTCCAGATCAGCGTGGCGCGGATGGGCGAGACGCCGTCCCAGACAAACTCGAGATGCGCGGTCAGGTTGGCGGCATTGAGCACGCTCTCGGTGATGCGGCGCTTGAGGGGCGCGGCCGCATGGTCGCGAATAAAGTCGGACGCGGCCTGGCCGTTGATGAGACCCCAACCGTGGCGGTAGTCGGGGCCGGGGTTGCCCAGATCGTCGGCGGTGTGGATGAGCAGACCCTTGAGCGTCGCGGCGCGCATGGCGCCGCCGGAGAAGAGCCAGGCGTAGTCTTCAAAAAGCAGCGCGGCCGTGCCCAGGGCGTTGGGCGAGGCCATGCTGGTGCCGCTGTAGGTCCCGTAGCTCGCGTCGCCTCCGTTGAGCGAGGAGTAGAGGCCGTCGCCGTTGGCCACCACGTCGGGTTTGATGCGCCCGTCGTCGGTCGGGCCCCAGGAGGAAAAGGAACTTGAGGAGGCGCGCGAGACGTCGCGCGCGCTCCCGTTGACCGCATCCGTGACGGAGCCGACCGTGATCACGTTTTTGGCCAGGGCATCGAAGCTGACGGTGCCGTAGCCGCCGAGGTAGGTGCCATCGCCCTTGGGATGGAGCGTAGCGTCGTAAGAAACAACCGTGGCCGCTCCCGGAGAAAGGCCGACGGTGTCGCCGGCCGAGGGGTTTTCGACGCGGTCATTGCCCGCGCTGCGGAAAATGAGGTAGTAAGGCGCGTTGTAAGCGAGGGCGTCGCTGTCCCGCGAATAGGTGTTGTAGCGGCCGAAATCGAAATCGGCGGCGCTCGCGGTGGTGCCGTCGCCATTCCATTCCCAAATGCGCGCCGGACTGCCGCCGCCGCCCAGGTAATTCCAGCCGACGACGATGCCGTAGCTGTGGTTGGAGAGATATAGCATGCCCGCCTGGCCGGGAGCGGTGGCGGCGCGCGCGGTCATCTCGGACTTGTCGGAATTCCAGTCGTAGCTGTCGATCGCCACGGCAGGCGCCATGCCCTTGGCGGAGGCCACCACGCCGGCGGCGCCGATGGTGCCGGCGACGTGCGTGGCGTGGTCGATGGAGGCGGCGCCGTCCTTCACCGTCACACGCGCGCCGGTGGCGAACTCCTGATGCGTGGATCGGGCCGAGCCGCCGTCCCAGACGCCTACCGTCACGCCCGAGCCGACCAGGCCGTAGGGCGAGGCCTGGAGGGCCCGGGCCCCGGTGGAAATGGCGGCGTTGAGGTTGTGGGTCGTGAAATAAACCGGCCGGCCCTCGTCGAAGGCGACCAGTTCCTGAACGCTTCCGTCGGGCCGCTCCACGCGCGCAGGCAAGCCGCGTCGCCGCGCCTCCGCGATGGTGGCGACGCGGCGTCCGGCCTCGATCTCGCGTATGCGTTCGACCGCACGCGCGCGGTTGGCCGGCACCGCCAGATCGCCAGCCTCGGCCAATACATCCGCCACCGAATTGACGCCGGCCGGGGCCCCGGAACGCGAGGAGGCCGGATCGGAGATCGCCCCGGCCGAAGCGCCGACCGCAGAGTCGCGTTTCGAGGGTGAGTCCTTCTGGTCATCCAAACCGGACGGGCGAAAGTGAGCCGGAGCGGGTGACGGTGCGTCCGCCACGGAAAGGAGCGACCATAGTCCGAAAGCGGCGAGAAGCAGACATCCTGGATAACGGAGACTTTTCACGCGGGGTAAGCGGTGCGCGGGGTTGGGAGAGCACCCAGATTGGCTAAATCACGCCCCGAAACAAGCGCCCGTGCGTCCATTAAAGTTCGTAGAGTTTTACCCCCACGATCCACCGAGCGCTCCGCCCCACCGTGTTTTCGTCCACCGCACGATACGGCCTGGCCACAGGCGCCAGGTAAAGTTCTGGCGAGCTGCCAGCTATTTTTTGGGAGCGGAGGAACCGAGTTTCTTCAGATACTTTTCCGGTGCCTTAAGGAACTTTTTCTCGCAGGGCTTGCAGCATATTTTGATCTCCTGGCCTTTGTAAACGAAGGTGCGCTCATCACCCATCGAGCCGAGGTCGTTGTCGGTAACTATGCAGAGTTTGAGCTGGTATGGTTTCACCGGACCCTTGGCGTCCGTCTGGGCTGCCGCGCTAAGCGGGGAAAAGAGGACGGCGAGTCCGAGGGTCAGAATCGCGAGTCGATTGGTTTGGATCCTGGTTTTCATGTTTTCAGAGCAACGATTGATCACGGGCCAACAGTATTTAGAAATGCAGTCCGACGCCGGCACCTAGGCCAAAATGGGGGTCGTAAATGGACACGAGAGAGAGCCGCTTGGTCAGCGTGTAGGATAGGCCCACCCGGTATTCGAAATCCTGCTCGGTATCGTAGGAGGCCCGTGCGATTAGGCTCAGGCGGTCCGTGAGCGCCACTTCCCGACCGAGGGCGAATCGCACATCGCCGTTGCTCTGCACCGTGGTGGTAAAAGCCACCAGGTAGGGCAGCAGAAAGGTCGCTCCGGCTATCACGCCATCCTTGCCGCCGTCGTTGTTGGTGAGCCGGTAGCCGGAAAAGGCAGTCCAGCGGCTGTTGAAATAGTGCGAGTAGGTCGCGTCGATTTCGTATTCGCCGCGCTCCCAGCCTGCATCCCAGGACAGATTGAGATTGTGCCGCCCGGCCTGCACGGTTCCGAGGCCTTCGCAGAGGTTGCTCTGCACGATCGCATCGGCCCAGAAATAGGGATGCGGCATGGCGTGCTCGCCGAGGTTGGCGTGGTAATTGGGCGCGATCGTTTCCGCACCGTCAGGCGTGGCGGCGTGTGTCGCGGGGGAGGCGGCCGGCATGCCGGGCATGTTGCCCATACCGGCCCCAACGGGCTTCGTAGTCGGGGTCGCGGGCGCGGCGGCCACGGCGGCGCCTCTAGCGGCCGAAAGCATATCACCGGCCGTGTAGCTGAAGACGCGGCCCATGCCGGCCTTGTGGTGATAGAGGAGATGGCAA
>JBDLWD010000087.1:0-8173 GCA_039804465.1 Verrucomicrobiota bacterium
AACAGCCGTTCGCTACGGCGCAGGTGTGGTCGGCGACGATCTGGATTCGCGAGGATCGGCGCCGCTGACCAACGGCCGCTTTATGAGTCGCACCCAGACCTACGGAACGCTGGCCGGGGAGCAGACCGTCGCTCTGGGCGAGGGCCGCGATCTGGTCGCGTCCGTCGGAGCCCGCTATGACGACAGCAACCGCGAGGGAGGCGAGGTCTCTCCCCTTGCGTCGCTTGAGTTCAAGCAAAAGGAAGCCCCTTTGCGTCGTCTTTACGCCAGCTACTCGGAAGGCACGCAGTTGCCCACCTACCAGGCTCTGAACGCCGCGCCCGTCGGCCTGTTTGGCGGCGATGCCAGTCTTCCCCGCGCCACGGCTGCGAACTATGAGATCGGCGCGGACATCGGCCTCGACGGGTGGAAATTCCACACGGCGGTTTTCTGCCGGCAGGATGATAGCTTGCTCGACTACGTTTTCAGTCCTTCGGGGGTTCCCAATACCAATCGCCGCGCCACGGCGGTCGATCTAGATACCGTGGGCTTCGAGCTTTTTTCCACCCGCACTTGGGCGCGCGTCGACCTCTTCGTCGGCTCCACTTATCTTCACAAAGACGACAACTACACCGAGGTTGATGTCGGCAGCTTCTACGCGCTCAACTACGCCGAGCATCGCCTCACCCTTGGCGGCATCGCGCGCCTGGGCGCCGGCTTAGAGCTGCGCGCGGACAACGAGCTGCGCCGCCAGGCCGAGAATCCTCTGCGCCGCAATGGTCGTGACAACGTGGATACGGCGGTCGGCCTGTTCTATCACGTGCCCGGCATGAAGGGTCTCGTGCTAAACGTCCAGGTGGAGAACCTGTGGGACACCGACTATCAAGACGTGCCTCTCGTGCCCCACACGCCCCGCACTTGGTCAGCCGGCGCGACCTACGTCTGGTGATCGCCTGTGCTCTCGGGATGCCGCCGCGCCGCCTACATAAGCAGGCGCGAGCGGTTCCGGGCGAGGCGGTGGCGGTCTGGCGTTTTTAAATCGTGGCGAGGGCGGGCGTCACTGGCGCACGATCTGGACCGAGAAGCCGGTCGAATCGTAGCTGCTTTCGCCGTTTTGGTTCACGGTGAAGTCAATCTTGCTGCCGACATTCACGACGCAGTTGGTGATGTCGAACACGTCGGATTCGTCCGGGCGCAGGATCCGGCTGTAGACATGGGTTCCGTCCACGTAGACGTTGATGCCCACGCCGTCCCCGCCGCCCGCGCGGCTCAACCTGCATTTTAGCGTGACGGTGCCGGCGGTGTTGCTCGTCCAGCGGCGCACGGCCCAAGCGGAGCTCGGGTGCATCTGCTCCACGGCCACGAAGTGCCAGACATTGGCGAGCCAGCACACGGCGTTGTCTCCCGCGTAGTCCCAACGCATCGGCGTGAACCGTTCGGGTGAATACGGGCCGGCACCCACGTCGGCCGAGCCGTAGGACCACCCGTTCGCGCCCTGTGTCGCGGAGTAGCCGGAGAGCGAGTCGGCGAGAAGGGTGTTGCCCTGCTCGATGACGGCGGACACCGGGCCTCGCACATACTGCGCGTCGCGCCCGAGCTGAATCTTGACCACTCCCCCGTTGGGGGAAACCGCTCGTGACTGGCCCATGATGTCCGTCACCACGACGGACGAGGTGGTCTTGAGCGCTACGACGACCGGCCGCGCGGCCCAGAGCACATTCATGCTCGTGGTGCCGTTTTGGAAGCGGAACGCGTAGGTCGACGAGGCGGTGCCGGAGAAGCGCGAGTGGAAAGAGCAGCCCTTGAGCTGGCGGATCAGGTTGGCGTAGGCGACATACGCTGGGTGGGGCACGAGCGGCCCGCGCGGATCGTTTGCCGCCGCAAGAAGACCGCGATGAGGGAATGCCGCGTCGTCGACGCCGAGATAGTAATACATGCGTTCGACCTTCTGGCTGAGCATGAGTGTTACGATCTGCGCGAGATAGGTCGCAGCCTCCTTTTGGTCGGCAGGGCTATTGACCTCGTGGCTGAATTCGCTCGCCCAGACCGGCTTTTCGGCGCCGCCGTTGTTGCGTTTGATGAGTTCGCGCAGCTCGGCGATCTCCGAGTCGATTCCCTCGGGGGTCTTGCGATAGGGATGCACGGAGACGACGTCGAGAAAGGGCATGGCGCCTTGGGCGAAGACATCGCGAAGAAAGCCGTGGGTGACGGGCACGGTGCCGCCCGCCACGATTTTCACGTCGGGTCGAGTGGCGCGGATACGTCCGGCCGCGGTCTCGAGCATGCGCTTGTAGTAGTAGGGTTTGTTGGTCGTGGCGGGGCCCGTGATGAAGGTGCCCGCGTTGTATTCGTTCCAGATCTCGACGTGTTTTAGCGCAGGGTATTTGCGGACTATCTCCGCGCCGTATTCGGCGTAGCCGGCGCGGCCCGCGTCGGAATGGGGCGCGGTGAACATGCCCGCGCTGTAGTCGTAGTAGGGGTTGCTCCAATCGAGCGTGATGAAGGGCTGCATGCCGGAGGCCGCGCCTTTGGCCATGAAGTCGGTAAAGGCCGCCGGGTAGGTGTAGACGCCTTTTTGCCGCTCGATGTGCTCCCAGTATTGCTCGTCGCGAAAGTGGACGATGCCGGCGCGGGCCAAGAGCGCATAAGCCCGCTGGTCTCCGCCCTGCGCGCTGTGGGTCTGGACGCCGAACGGCGACACGTCGGTGCCGGTCAGGCCAAGCGGTGTGATGACGGCGAAATTGGTGCTTTTCGCCGAGATCGTGTTGCCGGCTTTTTTCTCGGTGAGCCTGAGTTCAAAATAACCGCGACGCCCGAGCGAGGGGCTGATGACCGCGCCCCCGCCGGAGGGGGTTACGAAGCCGGAGCGCACGACCGCGCCGGAGAAATCGGTCGCGCTCCACTCCACCCGGTCGCCGTCGCAGCGAAGCGGCACGGTGACGGTTTCCGTGCTCAGGAAGATGTTTCCGGTCTTGGCCTGTTCCAAGGTTATGGCCGCAGGTGCCAGGGATGGGGCGAAAAGGGCGGCGATGGGGAGGACGAGTCTGCTTGCGGGTTTGATCATTTTGGGCGTGCGCGATTTGGTGTGAGTGGCCTCGTTCGCCGTCCGGTGGTCGGCATGGGAAATATTCCGGTCATGAACCCCGAGGGGTTCCCGAGGCGGGTTCTGGAAAATCCAGTATGCCTTGCCGGGATCTTTTTGGGTATCGGGGACGGGGTTTTTCAGGTCCTATTCACATCTTCCCCTAGGGAGAGGGCGATTTGCAGCGGGTTGGGTAAGTTTTCGCAGGGAATCTTGGCTTTGGCGCACGGAAACGGTTGGCTGTAGTTCTACGCAAATACAGGTTTGATCGCCGCGCCAGCCATCCGGCCACCCCAACTGGATCTTCCTAGGGAGGCTTTTTCGCCGACATTGCTGAGCTTTTGAAAAATTTTCTCGGCGACTGAACCTGAGGCTGGCTTAGCGGGTTAAAAAATTCCGAGCGGGGTGATCATCCCTCCGGGTGGCGCATCAGGGAAAGGCGCTCGTGAGCGACGGGGAATCCCCGGTGGCACTCCCTGAAAGCTCATGAACCGCCTGTAAAAAAAGGCGTATAAATGACTATTTGGTAGTCAGATGTTGGTTATCGGGGATTTACCTATGCTTCGGAACCGAGGTTGATCCGATGCCCGGGAATCCGCTTTGCGAATAGCCTTTGGACGGCAGCGCCTTGCCGCTTCGCCCTTCGAGAAAATCACCATGTCCAACACGCGCGACCACTCCCCGCTCAAAATCCTCGTCGTCGAGGACCGGGAGGAAGACTATCAGTTCCTAGCCATGTTGTTGAGCCGGCCCCAGCTCATGGAGACCTATGAGCTGGATTGGGCCGAGTCCTTCGACGAGGGCATCGCCCGTCTCGGCCGCGGCCGCTACGACGCCGGCCTTTTCGATTACGGACTAGGCGCCGGCACCGGCATGGATCTGCTGCGCAAAGCCATGGCCATCGGCACCGACATGCCGATCATCCTGCTAACCGGGGTGGAAAATCCCAATCTCGACAACGAGGCGCTGCAGACTGGCGCCTCGGACTATCTGTGTAAGGTGGGCCTGACCAGCGTGCAGCTTGAGCGTGCCATCCGCTACGCACGCAAACAGGCCAACACCCTGGCCGAGCTCCGGCGCACCAGCCATTTGCTCAACAGTGTGCTTTCGTTTCTGCCCGTGGCGGCCGGCCGGATCGACGGCGAGGGCATTATCACCGAGGCCCGTGGACGCGGACTCGAGACGCTCGCTCTTCAGGAATCGGCTGTCATCGGCGGCAATGCCTGCGCTCTCTGGCCTACGCTCGCCCCTCATCTGCGTCGCGCCCTGGAGGGTGGAGAGTGCTCCTTCACCACCGAGGTCGTGCACGGCGCCGCTCACCGACATTTCGACTGCTATTTCCGCTTCGACGAGGTTCGCGGTCGCGGCGCTATCGGCTTTGCGATCGACGTGACTCCCCGGGTCGAGGCCGAGAACGAAAGCCGCCGCCAGGCGCGCCTCCTTCGCAGCATCCTGCGCAACCTGCCGGTTATCGCCGGCCGGCTTGATTCGCAGGGCCGTGTAGTCGAGGCCCAGGGGGAGGGTCTGCATCCGAGCGAGCTGGCTCCGCAGTATCTGATTGGTCGCGTGCTGTCCGATCTTTTCCCCCAAGGCCGTGAGGCCGTCGCCCATGCGATCGCCGGAGGTAGCGCAGGATTCACTCTCGGCGGCTGGCAGGGAGATCGCGAATGGTCGGTGGATTTCTTCGTGTCGTTCGACGCAGATGCGGGCGCCGGCGCGACGTTTTTCGGGCGTGACTTGACCGAGCGCCGGAGGCTCGAGCGCGAACTGCTCACCGCGAGCGACTCGGAACAGCAGCGTATCGGCGCCGATCTCCACGACGGGCTCGGCCAGCAGTTGACCGGCCTCGCCTGCATGGCCGCAGCCTTGCGCGACCGTTTGCGCGTCCAGATGCCCGGAGAAGCCGCTACCGCCGAGATGGTCGCCAGACTCGCCAACGAGGCCACCGAGCAATCCCGCGCCCTCGCGCGAGGGCTAAGCCCGGTGCAGCTCGAGGAGCACGGCCTCGCCTCCGCGCTCGAGGATCTTTCCTACCAGTCCCAGCGCCTGCATAATGTCGAATGCCGATTCGCCCTGCGCGGTCCGCTGCCCGAGATGGACCACATCGGCGCCATTCACCTCTACCGCATCGTCCAAGAGGCCATACACAATGCTGTGCGCCACGGCACCGCCCAGCGCGTGCGGGTCGGGCTGGTCTCCCGTGGCGACCGACACCGTCTCATCGTGCTCGATGACGGCCAGGGCTTCGACTCCGCCGAGGCGAGCCGTTCCGCCGGCCGCGGTCTTCGTCTGATGAACTACCGTGCGAACATGCTCGGCGGCGTGCTCACCGTGTTCTCCTGCCTGGGCCTTGGCACACGCGTGGTATGCTCGTGGACCGCGCCTTCGTCGTCCCGGTCATTCGCCCCATTTTCCCCGCCATTTTCACTTCCCGATGAAAACCGATAACAAGCAAGTATCACACAGCAATCCGCCCGTCCCGGCTCCCGCTCCGGCCGCCCAACCGGTCAAGCACCGGATCTTTTTGGTCGACGACCATCCCGTTACCCGAGAGGGCGTCCGCGTCCTTATCGACCAGGAGTCCGATCTTGTGGTGTGCGGCCAGGCCGACAGCGCTCCGGTCGCTCTTCAGCTGATCCAACGACTAAAGCCCGACCTCGCCGTCGTGGACATCACCTTGAAGACCACCAGCGGCATCGAGTTGATGAAAAACGTGAAGGCCCTTCTGCCCGATCTGCCTGTGCTGATCATGTCGATGCACGACGAGAGTCTCTACGCCGAGCGCGCCCTCCGCGCCGGCGCCAAAGGCTATGTCATGAAGCACGAGGCAAGCGACCGCATCCTCGTCGCCATCCGCAGCGTGATCGGCGGTGACCTGTATCTCAGCGAGAAGATGAAGGAAAAGATGCTCCACCGTCTGGTGCGCAGCCGGAAAAACGAGGTGGTCTTCACCATCGACACGCTCAGCGACCGGGAGATGGAGGTTTTTCAACTCATCGGAAACGGCTTCGGCACGCGCCAGATCGCCGAGAAGTTAAATCTAAGCGTGAAGACCATCGATTCTTACCGCGAGCACTTGAAGCTGAAGCTGCGTCTTGAAAAAGGATCCGACTTGGTGCGCCACGCCATCCAGTGGGTGCGCAGCGAGGGCGTTGTTTAAAAAACGCCCTGGCTCGTGGCGTCGTCATGGGACGACGTCAGCGGCGCGCCCGCGATCGTGATTCGTTGCGGGCGGGGCCTTTTCTGCAAACTGCAAGATACGTCCTCCAATCTTGACTCCCGGCGGAGCGGCGGCGCCGCTGGGCCCAGAGAGCGATCTTCCGCGATGCGGAAGGCGAATCCACAATACAAATACGTAACGACCCGGTTCTTCTTGAGCCCGGCGTGCAGGGAAATACCCAGTATACTCAGCCGACTTTCGGGGGGGCAGGCGGCCGATGGTCGGGTAGTTCCAAGCCGAGCAAATCAGCGGCCTTATCGGGTTGGGCCAGGATGCGAAGCACATCGACGGTGGTGAACGGCGATTCCTCACTCAGCAGCGCGCGGGCGACTGGGGCAGGCACGCGAGCCATCTCGGTTTCGATGTGGTTGCCCAGATCATCGAGGATTTCTGCTAGTGCTTCGAGCATGGCTGAAAGGGGTAGGGGGGAATGGGGTGGCGTCGGCGACCGCACGGGCCTCGGCGCAGGGCGGATTTTCCAAGCGAGGTTCAGTCGGTGATTGATTCGGAGTCCCCGTCGCCGTCGCAGACGCACGAATCGGGGCAGTTGGCGATTGTTCGTTCCTGCAACGGATCGGTCTGCGAATTGTCGACATCGGGCAAGGCGACGCTCCGCTCCAGCGCAGGGTCTGCAGAGTCGTCCGTCGCATGGGAAGTCGCGCAAGACTGTTCGGGCACAGTGGACTCCGTGGCGTTTGCATCATGTGGCCGCGCTCCGTGTGACGACTCGCTGGCGCCTCCGCAGGATGAGAACTCCGCTATGGCGTAGGTGGTTTTGGGATTCATGTTTGAGAATCTACGCTGGTCCCTGCGCAGTCGGTATCGGGTGCCGCGCCGATTCGCGCATCGGCAATCCGGCCCTCGGCGCCCCATGACGGCTCCACGCCTGCTGCATCTTGGGGCGATTCCACCAACAGGGGCATGGCCTCGTTCCCGATTTTTTCCGGACCACTGCCCGCGCATAGTCAGCTTGTGCCGACCAAAACCGGATTTTGTCCGGACCTGCGTCCATGCGGATGCGAAATCCCAACCGTTTACCGACCCTCCCAACTATCATGAAAATCCTCCTTGTCGGCGACGAGGCTCGGATGCGGCGGCTGACAGCCTTTGGCTTGGCCGGCGCGTCGGATCAGCTTTCCATGATTGGTTCGTGTGCGGAATTGGGGCGCTTGCCCGATCTGCGCGACCACGATGTCGCATTTTTCGACTGGGACATGCGGGGAGAGGATGCCGGCGATCTGCTGTCACGTCTTCGTCAGTTGG
The DNA here is from genome assembly GCA_039804465.1 of Verrucomicrobiota bacterium. GTDB lineage: Bacteria > Verrucomicrobiota > Verrucomicrobiia > Opitutales > Opitutaceae > IMCC26134_A. The sequence goes on from JBDLWD010000087.1 coordinate 7,545, forward strand.
CTCCGGCACTGCCTTTTGTGGCACTGACCGGCCGTGAGGCTCGTCGTGCCGAAGCGCTTGCGGCCGGCGCGGTCGAGGCCTTGCTGAAGCCTGTCGACATCGACGCCGCCCGCGCCGCGCTGAGCCTCGCCGTGGCGTGCTCCGCCGAGCGCGAGTCCTTGTCTCGGTCCCTCTGCGCCAACTCGGCTATTCCGCCTGCCCTTTCGACGCCGCCTCATGGGCCCGCGTTTGAGCTGGTAACCGGCAGCCCGCTTTTGCGCCGCCAGTTGCTGGTCGCCACCAAGGCCGCCCGAACGACGGTAAACGTGCTGCTCCTCGGTGAGAATGGCACCGGAAAGACTCATCTCGCCCGCGGTATCCACGAGCAGAGCCCGCGTCGTGGCCGTCCTTTCGTGACCGTCAACTGCCCTTGTCTTCAGGCCCAGTTGCTTGAGAGCGAACTCTTCGGCCACGCGCGCGGTGCTTTTACCGGCGCGGTCTCCGACGCCGCGGGTTTGGTTGCCGCAGCCGAGGGCGGCACCCTTTTTCTCGACGAGATCGGCGACCTGCCCCTGCCGCTGCAGGCCAAGCTCCTGCGCCTCGTGCAGGAAAAGACCTTTCAGCTGCTCGGCGGCGAGAAGGACGAGAAG
>JBDLWD010000088.1:0-3291 GCA_039804465.1 Verrucomicrobiota bacterium
GGCGTCCACCTCTTCACCGGCACCTTGGACAAACATCCGGTTGAAAATCTCGCCATCGACTTTCGCGACTCCGCCGGTCGCTGGATCGAGATTCCGTCCGCTTCCGTCACCGGAAACCAAGCGCACTCCCTTCGCCTTCAGTTCGATCAGACCGTGGACGTCCGCACCGACCGGCTCCGCCTCCGCGTGCTGAAATCCCACCAGGGCATCGCCCGCATAAAAGAGTTCGTCGTCTGGCCTTACGCCGCCGACCTCCCGCCCTTGCCCAAGGAGGCCCGCTCGTTCGGCGGCGAACCTCCCGTCCCCGAAATCTACCTCAACCAAAGCGGCTTCGACACCCGTTTCTCCAAACGCTTCACCGCCCCCACCCTGCCCGATGGCACGCCATTCGCCGTGCGCCCATCCACGGCTGGCGCCAAACCCACCTTCACCGGCGTCATCAAAGGCTACATCGGCGACTTCACCGCCTTTGCCCCTTCCGACACCCGCGACTACGTCGTCGAGGCCGGCGGCATCGTCTCCGTCCCGTTCCGCATCCGGCCTTGGTGGCTGGAGCGCGTCTCCTACCAGCGCATGATCGATTTCATGGTCGATAGCCGCCACTACGTCGGCAACGACCGCGCCGTTTGCTCCGGATCCTTCGGCTGGCGCGATGACCACCACTTCGGCTGGCAGCTTCACACCCTCGTCCCTCAATACCTCTCAAACCCCTCCGCCTACGACCGGATGCCCCGCCAGATCCGCTACGAGCCGCCGACCAAGCCCGGTCTCTGGGGCGCCCTTAAACCTTACGACGAGTCCGCTCCCGATGTCGTCAAACTCATCCACTGGGGCGCCGACGTCATCGTCTCGCAAAAACTCACCCACGAGCTCCTCAAGTCCCAGCTCGCCTACTTCCTCTACGCCTGGCCCGCGCTGAAAAAATACCTGCCCGAGCAAAACTACACCGTCGTGCGCGACTACGTCCTCGCCACCTGGACCCAATCCACCGCCGACCGCAAATACCCCTACGACGCCAGCACCGACCACAATCTTCTCGGCCTCAAAACCAAGATCGGATCCACCAAGGGCGAGCTCCCCCCAGGCTTCTCCGTCGAGCCCAACATCCTCCTCTACGCCGCCGCCCGCCGCGACCACTGGCCCGACTCCTCCCGCTACCTCTCCGCCGCCCGCGCCCAGGCCGCCTGGATGACCGATAACCTGGATTGGTCCGTCCCCCGCCTCACCAAGGGCCAGCGTATGAGCGAATTCATTACACTCACCGGCCTAGCTACTTTCCATCGTCTCTATCCCGAGGAGGCCCCGCCCAAGCTCCGCGCCTCCATCGCCAACTGGACCGAGGTCATGGTCCGTCGTTCAAATAACCTCTGGGATTTCCGCAAGCTCGACGACGCCGACGGCTGGACCCCCATGGAGCCGCCCCATCCGCAGAAGTGGAACGAACCCGGCAACGTCGCCGGCCTGCCCGCCGCCTTGCTCGCGGTGAAGGCCGTCACCGCCGATCCCGCCACCCGCCTCCGCCTCGACCAGATCGCCGTCGCCCACCTCGACAACGTCTTCGGCCGCAATCCCGTCGGCCGCCACTTTTCCTACGACGCCCCGCGCGAGGTCGAGGGCGTCGAGCACGGCTGGTTCACCTTCTGCCCGGGCGGCATCGGCCGCCTCGCCCAGGCCCGCTTTGTCCTCGATGCCAGCCCCAAGGATTTCCACTACCCCTACCACCCCGAGATGCTGGGCCGCGGCTACACCGAGGGCTGGATTCAGTTTAACACTCCCTTCAACGCCAGCATGGCCTACCTCGCCTTCGACCGCACTTCCCTCGTAACCGAGCGCAGAGAGAACAGCGTCGTCATCCGCCTGTGCGCTCCGATCAACTTTGACGACGCCGTAGCTGAAACCGCTACCGTCCAACTCACCACTCCCGCGGGCCAGACCCTCGAGGTCACTGTGACCGAGGAGTCACCGGCCTCCCCCTTCCTTGCCACCCTGCTCCCCGCCGCCAAGGTCCCCGCCGGCTCGGTCGTCAGCTACGGCTTCGGCTACCTCGGCCACTCCATCACCGTGCCGTAAAACCTCTCCTGCCCCACCAGGCCTTCGCCATGTCTCGAAAAATCGCAAGCCCAGCACGCGCCGCCGTCCGCGCATGCAAGGTCATGCGTTGGGCGTTTCTTATCTGCATCGCGTTCTGCGGCATCGCCGCCCGGGCCCAAACAAACTGGCGCAACGTCGTGATCGGCGGCGGCGGCTTCGTCACCGGCACCGTTTTTCATCCGACAGAGCCCGGTCTCGTTTACGCCCGCACCGATGTCGGCGGCGCCTACCGCATGGACGCCTCCACCGGCGGTCGCTGGAAGCCTCTCAACGACGAGATCGGCGGCCTCAACAACGAGTCGCAACACCTCGGCGTCATGACCATCGGCGTCGATCCTTCCGATGCGAACCGCGTGTATGTTTTCACCGGCCAGTTCGCCGGCCCCGATGGCTGGAAACTCCCTTCCCGCGTCTATCGCTCCACCGATCGCGGCGAGTCCTGGACCTACGTTACCCCCGGTTTCAAAATGATGGGCAACGGCGAGGGCCGCGGCACCGGCGAGCGCTGCGCCGTCAACCCTGTCAACGGCGCCATCGTCCTCGTCGGCACCAGCAACGACGGCATCTGGCGCAGCACCGACTACGGCGCGTCCTGGGCCAAGCTCCCCAACTTCACCGCCGCCACCAATCTTAACTACGTCCTTTACGCGCCCTCCTCCGCCCCCGGCCCGGGCCCCGCGCGCCGCGTGTATGCCTCCGCCAATACACTCACCGCCGCCAGCCTCTGGTATTCCGACGACAACGGCGATTCATGGACTGCCGTCCCAGGCCAGCCCGGACGCGTCGCCGGCTCCGAGATGTTTTCCTTGATGGGCTCCTTCGACGCCGCCGGCGTTTTCTACTCCGTCTGGGCCGACCAGACCGGCCCCGGCGCTTACCAAAGCCGCTTCGCCGTCGCCAAACTTTCCGCCAACGGCGCCACCTGGACCCCCATCACTCCACCCGGCACCTGGCAGGGCGGCTTCACCGGCATCTCCGCCGACCCGCGCGTCGCCGGCCACGTCGTGCTCACCACCATTCACCGCTGGAACTTCCCCTACGACGAGGTCTACCGCACCACCAACGGCGGCTCCACCTGGACCGGCGTCCTGCGCAACACCGGCACCACCCTCTCCACCGGAAACTCCCCCTGGGCCAGCAACGGCAGCCCGCACTGGATGACCGATGTGGACATTGATCCGTTCAACTCCGACCGCGTCA
>JBDLWD010000089.1:0-4266 GCA_039804465.1 Verrucomicrobiota bacterium
GCGACCTTCACCGACAAGTCGCTCGAGGCCGCCGCGAAGCTCTCCGACCGCTACATCACCGCGCGTTTTCTTCCAGACAAGGCGATCGACGTGATGGACGAGGCCGGTTCGCGCGCCCGCATAGGCTCGCTCAGCCGCCCGCCCGCGCTCGAGGAACTCGCGAAGGAGATCGAGAGCGTGTGCGCCCTTAAGGAGCAGGCCATCGCCGCCCAGCACTTCGAGGAGGCCGCCAAGCATCGCGACCACGAGAAGCAACTCCGCGCCAAGCTCGAGCAGACCACCGAGGAGTGGAAGAAGAGCCGCGAGGAAAAGCGCATCACCATCGACGAGGACCTGATGATGAAGGTCGTCGCCGACTGGACCGGCATCCCGCTCTCCCGCATGGAGAAAAAGGAATCCGAGAAGCTGCTCGGCCTCGAAAAGGAGATTCAGAAGATCGTCATCGGCCAGGACATGGCCTCGACCGCGATCGCGCGCGCCCTGCGTCGCTCGCGCGCAGACCTCAAGGATCCCCGCCGCCCCATCGGCTCGTTCCTTTTCGTCGGCCCCACCGGCGTCGGAAAGACAGAGACCGCCAAGCAGGTCGCCGCGCAGATGTTCGGCAAGCAGGACGCGCTGATCCAGATCGACATGTCCGAATACATGGAAAAGTTCGCCGTCTCGCGCCTGATCGGCTCGCCTCCGGGCTACGTCGGCTACGAGGAGGGCGGCCAGCTCACCGAGCAGGTGCGCCGCAAGCCGTATTCGGTCGTGCTGTTCGACGAGATCGAGAAAGCGCACCCCGACGTGCTGCAGCTGCTCCTCCAAATCTTGGAGGACGGACGCCTGACCGACTCGCTCGGGCGCCAGATCGATTTCCGAAACACGATCATCATCATGACCTCGAACGTCGGCGCGCAGCTCCTGATGCGCCAGACTTCGATGGGCTTCGCCGCCGCCCAGAGCGGAGCCTTCGGCGACCACGAGAAGATGCGCGAGAAGGTGCTCGAGGAGGCCAAGAAGGTCTTCAAGCCCGAGTTCCTCAACCGCATCAGCGACATCATCTTTTTCCGCCCCCTGGCCAAGACTGACCTCGTCCGCATCGTGGACATCGAGCTGGCGAAGTTCACCAAGCGGCTCACCGAGCGTAAGATCGAGCTTACCTTCGCGCCCGAGGCGAAAGATTTGCTGATCGAGAAGGGCTACGACGAAAAGATGGGCGCCCGTCCCCTGCGTAGAGCCGTCGAGCACTACCTCGAGGATCCGTTCGCGGAATCGCTGCTCAAGGGCGAGATCCAGGACGGCCAGCATCTCAAGGTCGTGCGCACGGGCGAGATCCTGGAGTTCAAGCTAAACGACCCAAGCGCCTCCTCGCCGAGCGCCGACACCGGGGTGACTTCGTAAGCGCGCCGGAGGTCGGGGTCGGGAGCGCGAAGCCTCGGCCCTTGAACTGAAAAAGCCGACCCGTGAGGGTCGGCTTTTCGGTGTGCATGTGCCTAGATGGGCTATTCCGCAGGGCGGAAATCCATCATGCGCTTTACGCGGTCGACCTTGGCGATGTGGAGCGGGAGGCGTGCTCCGAGCGCGTAGCGTTTCTTGCGCTTGCCGCCCACCAGCGCGGAGCCGTCGGGCGTGATCTGGTAATAGTCATCGCGAAGTTGGCTGGCGGGCACGAGGCCGAAAGCCATCGACTCGACCAACTCGACGAAGAAGCCGTTGGGGCGGACGTCGGTGATCACGGCGTCGAATTTCGTGGGCGTTTTTTTCTCCAGCTCGCGCTCGAAGTATTCGAGCAGCTTAATCTTCACGCTCTCTCGCTCGGCCTCGGCGGAGTTGATCTCGGTGAGGCTGAGGTGCTCTCCCATCTCCTCGGCCTTGGCGGCGGTGTAGGGGAGGCGGGGCTTGGCGCGGGGAGCGGCGAGTTTGGAGCCGGAAGACGCGGAATGGGATTCGGAGCCGAGTTTGGCTCCCTGCTCCCCGCCCGAGGCTACAGGCTTTTCCAACCACGCGGCGAGCACGCGATGGACGACCAAGTCGCTGTAGCGGCGGATGGGCGACGTGAAGTGGGTGTAGTCCCTTTTGTGCAGTCCGAAGTGACCGTCGGGGCGGCTGCGGTAGGCGGCTTTGCGCAGACTGCGCAGGAGCTGGGTGCGTAGGGTGTAGCCTTGCGGGTGGGTGGCGAGGGTCTTGAGCAACTTGACCAACTCTTCGCGCACCGAGAGGTCTCCGACGTGAATGTGGTAGGTGGCGAGTTGCTGGCGGAGTTCGTCGAGCTTCTCGGCGTCGGGGTCGTCGTGGACGCGATAGATCGAGGGAAGTTTCTCGCGTTTGGTGAGGCGGGCCACGGCTTCGTTGGCGGCGAGCATGAACTCCTCGATGAGTTGGTGGCTCTCATCGTGCTCGATGCGTTCGAGGCGGTCGGCGTAGCCCTGCTCGTCGACGAAGATCTTCGTCTCGGGCATATCGAGGTCGAGCGAGCCGTGGGCCATGCGCTCGCGGCGTAGTCGGGAGGCGAGTTGCCAGAGTTGGCGCACCCAGCCCTGGAGGTCGCGCAGCTCGGAGTCGGAGAGCGAGGAGAGGGCGCGGCCGGTGGAGCCGGTCTGGTGCTTGGGCGGCAGGGGGAGAGCGCGGATCTCGTCGAGGGAGTCTCTGAAGAGGAGCGCGTAGGCCTGCTTGTAGGTGAGACGCTTGCGGCTGCGGATGACGGTGTTGGCGTAGCGCGTGGTTTTTTCCTGCAGGCGGCCCTTGGCGTCGAAGTCGAGGAAGACGGCCTTGCAGAGGCGGTCCTGCGCCTCGACGAGCGAGCAGAGGCCGTTGGAGAGTTTTTCCGGGAGCATGGGCACGACGGTGCCGACGAGGTAGGTGGAGTTGCCGCGCTTGAGGGCCTCCTTGTCGAGGGCGGTGCCGGTCATCACATAGGCGGAGACGTCGGCGATGTGCACGCCCACGCGCACGCCGCCATCCTCCAGGGGCTCGATGGAGAGGGCGTCGTCGAAGTCCTTGGCGTCGTCGGGGTCGATGGTGAAGACGGCGGCGGAGCGGTAGTTGAGGCGACCGGCGGAGGCGGCTTGCTCAGGCGGAACGGTGTCGGGCAGCGAGGCGACCTCGCGCTCCACCTCGGCGGGGAATTGCGGGTCGAGCTTGTATTTGCGGTAGACTCCGAGGAGTTCGGCGCGGGGCTCGAAGGTTTTGCCCAAGACTTCAGTGACGACGCCGCGGAGCGGTTTGCGGGGGTCGTCCCATGGCTCGAGCTGGACGACGACTTTGTCGTCGAGTTTCGGCGCGGGGCGGATGCGGGAAAAGGCTGGATCGGAGACGAAGACCTCGAGCGGGAAACGCGGGTCGTCGGCGAGCACGACGTGTTGGGAGCGGACGCGGGCGAGGCGGCCGACAATCTCCTCGCGGGCGCGCTGGACGATGCGGACGACGCGGCCGCGGGGTTCTTCGCGACGGGCGTCGCCCTGGCGGAAACGCGGCGCGAGGGATTCGTCGATGACTACTGCGACGGTGTCGCCGGGGAGGGCGGTTTTGGTATCGCCTGGGCCGATCTGAATGGCGTCGGGGCGGGGCGAGTCGGGATCGGCGTCGGCATCGAGCGAGGGCACGACGAAGGCAGAGCCGCCGGCCCGGAACTGGATGCGCCCGAGAATCTCATCGTCCGCGCCGTGAATAGATGACGCCGGCGGGTTGCGGGCTTGCGTGCCGGAATTCCTGTCAATCATTGATTGACCAATGGATTGTGCGGGGCCGGCCAGGAATTGTTTTTTCGGGAGGGGTTTGAAGACGGGGCGTAGGCCGCTGGTGCCGGATGGGGCGGATGTGCGTTTGGCGGAGGAGGTGTAAGGGGAAGACCGTAGCGGGGCTCTGCGTTCCGAGGACGCGGGTTCGGCGGGGGCGTAGCGATCGCCTTGCACGAGCTTGATCTCGCCGCGCGAGGCGAGGAGGCGGAGCTCGTGCATGAAGCGCGAGCGGAGATTTTTCGGGAGCTTTAGCGCTCGGAAGAGGGCAGAGTCGTTGACCGGGCGGTAGCCGGGGGCGCTCAGGATATCGAGGAGTTGGGAGCGGAAATTCATGGGGGAGGAGGAACCGCTAAAAGGCGCTAATGGTCGCTAAACGGATAACGGTTGAAATTGGTGTATTATCGGCATTTAGCGGTTAACCAATCGTGAGGTCGGCTTCTGTGATGAGGTAAGCTTCGAGGCGTTTGGTGACGCGAGCAAGGTCGCTCGCGGCGGGGGCTTCGGGGGCGTCGGAGGGAAGCGCGAGGGCGGCGGCTACGTGGGCGCG
>JBDLWD010000090.1:0-3037 GCA_039804465.1 Verrucomicrobiota bacterium
GGATAGCAGCATCCTGGCCGTTCTGGCCGCCGACCGGTGGGCGGAACTGCATTCACTGGCAAACCTGACCTACCTCAACGCATCTGTGCGTTACCTCGAGTATCTCCGCTGCCTGCATGACTTCGCCGCCCAATGGGAAGTTAGTCCTGAGCAAGTTGAATTTTTCCTCTTCGCCCACGGCGAAGCCTTCTGAACCACAACTATTGATTTATGCCTACGCTTGCCTTCGTCACCCACAGTTATCCCCACGCTATCGTGCCCCATTCGCTGGCTGATATCCCGCGCCATCAGGAGCTGGTTTACGGCCTGATTGTCGACGATGTCGCCGTCGTCTGCGGTCGCGGCACCTTCAACCGCGCCAAGGTCGTCTTTGACGGTGCCCAACAGACCACGGTGCATATCAAAGCGATGACCGTGCGCCTGCACCGACGATACGGACCGCCCCATCAAGTGGTGGAGCGTTTCGTGATTCCGTGCGCGTCCAAGGCCGAGGCCCTTGCGGCGGAGCGCGACCTTCATGCCCGCATAGGCGGCGCGGGGGCGAACATCCCGCCCGCGATTCAGGCAGCCTTGTTAGCCGGGCTCGCACCCGGTTCTCCGGTGTCTCTGCTTTTACGCGCCGCCCTGGTTTCGGCCTACGACGGCCTGTCCGATCTGCGCCGCTGGCGTGATGCGGGCATCGGTGACGCCGCCACTTGGGAAGACATTCAACTCCGTCTGGCACTATGAAAAAGAACGATCATTCCATCCCTTTTTCCGTGGTCCCCGCCACCGAGCCGGGCCTTCACTTGAGAGTCGATGGGTTTCCCGCGCCTCTAGTGGGCGGGCCTTTCCCCAACCGGCATCAGCCTGACTGGCTCGTGTTGCGAAAGGCTAATGTCCGTCACGTTGTGTGCCTCGCTTCTGCGTCGCCCCATCTCCAGTATGACCCCCTTCCCGCTGGTATCAACTGGCTGGTGTGTTCGGACCTACCTGAATTGGCCGACTTCGTCCCGCCTGGGTTCGCGGAAGGGAAATCCTCTTTTTTCACCGATCAGAATCCAGAGCTGGTAAAGGCCCAAAAGGAGGCGCGGGCAAACTTGTTGGGAATTGCATATCGTGTGTTGTCCACCCTGTGGAGCGGAGAGGGGGTCTTCGTGCATTGCCACTACGGGATTGAACGAACGGGGCTGCTCATCGCCCTGACCTTAACCTTGGGGGGTAGTGACCGGGTTGGGGTGGTTAAAAAAGTGGCCGAGGCATTGTCCCAGCACATGACCATTGGTGACCGCGAAATGAATTTATGGTTAGCCGTGATCAACGCCACGGAACAAGACACCGAGCGCGGACTGGGCTATTGGAACCAATGGTTTGATACCGCCGTTCTTAGCAAGCTAACGAAAGATCCTGCTCCTCCCGTTGTGTGGAAGCATCTTTCCGGGCCTTTGGTGCCTAAAAGGCCGCCGCGGACCTAAGCTGTCAGTGCAAGTAGCTCATCCCAGAGCATCCGTGGAATCCGGGGTGCAAATCATCGGTTTGTTTTATCGGTGTGAATCTGTGTGATCTGTGGTGAAGATGAGCTCTCCTTAAGATGCCTGCGCTTACCTTTTCCCATTCCCACTCCGACGTCTATTCTCCCGCCGGCGGAGACGCTGCGACGGCGCTTGCGCGTGTGACGCATCTCTGTGTGGCGGCTCATCAGGACGACATCGAAATCCTGGCCTATGACGGCATCTGCGACTGCCTGGAGGCACCCGCGACGCGCGCTTTTGGCGGCGTGGTGGTGACCAATGGCGCGGGTTCGCCGAGAAGCGGTCCCTATGCGGCATTTAGCGACGAGCAGATGCAGGCTAAGCGGCGCGAAGAGCAGCGCGAGGCGGCCCGGCTCGGCGGCTACGCGATCCAGATCCAGCTCGCGCACCCGAGCGCCCACGTGAAGCGGCCGGGGCACGCGGGCGTGGAGGCGGATCTGGCGACGATTTTCGGCGGCTGTTCGCCCGAGGTGGTGTATCTGCACCAACCGGCGGACAAGCACGACACCCACGTGGCGGTTTTCCTGCGCTGCTTGGAGGCGCTCCGTGCGCTGCCGCCGTCCCGCCGGCCTAAGCGTGTCCTCGGCGCGGAGGTGTGGCGCGACCTCGACTGGCTGGTCGACGCGGACAAGGTCGCGCTCGACAGCGGACGGCGCCCCGAGCTCGCTGGCGAACTGCTCAAGGTCTTCGATTCGCAGGTTGCCGGAGGCAAACGCTACAACCTCGCCGCCCTCGGCCGCAGGCTGGCCCATGCGACCTTCCATACCTCGCATGCGACCGACCGGATCTCTGGAATTACCTGGGCGATGGACCTGACCCCGCTGGTCGTCGATCCGACCAGGGATGTGGCTGACTTCACACTCGCCCATATCGAGCGCCTGCGTGCCGACGTGGCCGCTCGGCTGGCGCGGTTCGCCTGACTTGGAAAAACAAACGGACACCCGGTCGCATGGCGAACCGCGCCTATGGCGCGAAGACACAAAAAAGCCGCCCCCGTTCGGGGCGGCCAGGCAAGTTTGTCCGGGGTGAAGCGGCTTAGGCGCGGCCCATGTAGGAGCCGTCTGAGGTGGAGACCTTGATGATCTCGCCTTCTTTGATGAAGAGAGGCACCTGGACGATGAGGCCGGTCTCCATCTTGGCGGGCTTTTGGACGTTGGAGGCGGTGTCGCCCTTCACGCCTTCGGCGCTCTCGACGATCTTGAGCGTGACGGAGGAGGGGAGCTCGATGGTGAGGGGCTTTTCGTCGACGTAGAGGACCTCCACCTTACCGTTCGGGACGAGGTAGTTCTTGGTCTCACCAATGAGGGATGCGGGTAGCTCGACGGTCTCGTAGGTCTCCGGATCCATGAACGCGAAGGACTCGCGGTCGGCGTAGGAGAACTCGAGGGTCTTGTGCTCGGTGGGGAGAACTTCCATCGAATCGGTGGAGGCGAAGCGCTGGTCGAGGGCTTTGCCGTAGCGAAGGTTGCGCATCTTGATCTGCACGAAGGCGCGAAGATTGCCCGGGGTGCGGTGCATGGTCTCCA
>JBDLWD010000091.1:0-4171 GCA_039804465.1 Verrucomicrobiota bacterium
TCCGTCATCGGCGTCATCGCCCCCATGGTCGGCCTCACCGGCACCGTCGTCGGCATGATCCAGGCCTTCGCCGCCATGGGCCAGGCCGGCGCCGCCGATCCTTCCAAGCTCTCCGGCGCCATCGGCCACGTGCTCCACGCCACCGCCGCCGGCCTCGCCGTCGCCATCCCCGCCTTCGTCTTCTATTACCTTCTCCGTAACCGCGTATCCCACCAGATCCACGATCTCTCCATCGCGGTCAGCGACCTCTTCCGCTGCTTCCCCTACGAGCACATGAAGGACGTCGCCTTCGAGGGCGGCGAACACGTCGCCGCCACCCCCAACTGGATCACCGGCGCCGCCCCCGTCTCAGCCCAGAGCCAGTCCCAGGGCTGAGCCGAGGCGCCGGCCGGCGCCTCGAACCCCGTCCTTTCAACTTAAACTTTAACCTCAACCCTTTCCCAACATGGCCGGTGGTGGTGGCGGCGGCGACGGCGAGCCCGAATTCCAAATCGCCCCGATGATCGATGTCCTTCTCGTGCTGCTCATTTTCTTCATGAGCATCGCGACCTCCTCCGTCGCGCGCTACGACCCCGGCATCCAGGTCCCCGTCGCGCCCGACGCCAACAAGAAGGAGGACTCCGAGGGCGAGCTCGTCTTCAACGTCGCCTGGCGCGCCGCCGAAAACGTCGCCGTCACCACCTTCGAGGAGCGCGCCGTCGCCCCCGCCGACACCATCGGCCTGCTCGCCGCCCGCAAGAAAGCCAACCCCCAGGTCCGCGTCCTCGTCCGCGCCGACTCCGAGACCCCAGTCCGCTACGTCAACCAGGTCGTCGAGGCCGCCGCCAAGGCGGGCATCGTCGACGTCACGTTCGCCACCGTCGCCCGCTGAAGCACGCGCACGAGCGCCCGATTAAGTTCAAAGTTTAAGTTTAAGAGCCAACCCACTCTCTGCGGCCCCGCCGCCGCGCCCTCCCCTTCAACTTAAACTCCCGCCTTAAACCACAATTTCAGCATGAAATTGCCCGTCCAGACCAACAACCCCGACGTCGGCTTCCAGATCGCGCCAATGATCGACGTGGTCTTCGTCATCCTCGTCTTCTTCATGTCGCTGGCCGCGCAGATCCGCATCGAGCAGATCCTCCAGACCAAGCTCCCCGGCGTCTCCGTCGCCGGCACCTCCACCGAATTCGTCGACGAGCAGATCCTCCAGATCGACGAGGCCGGCGAGGTCACCCTCAACGACGAGACCTTCGACTCCGCCGCCAGCCGCGACCTCCCCCAGCTCACCAACACCCTCGGCCAGCTCAAGGCCTCCAGCGACGCCGCCAAGAGCAAGCTCGTCGTCACCCTCATCAGCCACCCCGACTCGCCCTACTTCCGCACCATCGACGTCCTCAACTCCCTCGCCGTCGCCGGCGTCACCAACGTCACCTTCACCGCCGAGGGCGAGGAGCCCTGACCCGACGCGCCATGTCATCCCCCGACGACCAAATCCCGCCCGCGTCCGAGACCGCAGCCGGGCACGCCGCTGCAGCCGCGCGGAAAAAGAAAAACCTCTACCAGCGCGTCACCTCGAGCATGCCCTTGCTCGTCACCGTGCTCGTCCACGTCCTCCTCATCGGCGTGGCCGGAGCCATCGTGGTCCAGCAGAACATCGGCGGAAAAAAGAAGACCTTCGAGGCCTCCAACGCCGTCGAATCCGCCGACCGCCAGGTCGAGCACCGCCTCCAGGTCGCCCGGCGCGGCGGCTCCGCCGGCAGCACCGCCTCCCCCGTCTCCGCCAACCGCATTTTCTCCACCGCCGAAAACGCCCTCCAGATGCCCGAGATGCCCGACCTGCCCTCAATGGGCGCGGCCGGCTTCGGCGGTTTCGGCTCCATGGGATCCGGCGTCGGCCTCGGCGCCGGCACCGGGATGTCCACCTCCCTCGGCGGCGGCGCCTCGCTCGGGGGACGCGGCTTCATGTCGCTCTCCTTTCTCGGCTCCACCTCCCAAAACGCCTCCAAGATCGTCTTCGTGGTCGATACCTCCACCGAGATCATGGAGCCCCGCAAGGGCGGTTTCCAGGCCTTCGCCATCATCCGCGAGGAGATCATGCGCCTTGTCGGACGCCTCCCGCCGTCCGCGCAGTTCAACGTAGTGCTTTTCTCCTACAATTCCGGCGACGAGAACAACTCGGTGAGCGCGAATCTCTTCAGCCCCGAGCTCAGCCCCGCCAGCAGCGAGAACAAAAACGCCTTCTTCGAGTGGATGAAACCGGTGAACACCGAGCTCGGCAAATACGGCCCAAACTCGGCCGCCAGCCGCTCCCCCTGGCGCGCCCGCCCCTTGCCCGAAGGCGCAGGCGTGGATCCGCTTTTCATGCCTCCCGTCTGGGCCCGCGCCGTCCAGGCCGCTCTCGAGCAGCGGCCGGACACCATCTACGTCATCACCGCCACCCAGGGCCGCGTGCGCAGGCGCGTCGACGAGGAGACCGTCGCCAGGCGCCGCGAAAACTCCGAGCGGGAACGCGCCGAGTTCGAGGCCGAGATGAAAAAACAAGGCTTGGACGCCGAATCCGTCATGGCCGCCCGCGGCCGGGCCCTCGCCAAGGCGGGCGCCGAGCTCGCCGCCATCAACGAGCGCCTCGTCGCCGCAGGCAAGGATCCCGTCGTCCTCCGCTGGATCGGCGAGCTTGAGCGCCCCGACGTCCAGGCCGAACTGCGCAAGAACGGCGTAACCCTCCGCTTCGACAGCACCGGCTGGACCAGAAAAGACGGCAGCCGCATCCGCATCCCGTCGCTACACGTCTCCTCCGTGGAGGACAAGCCATGGACGGATTTCCTCGCCCACTACGCCCGCCTCCAGCGCGCCCTCTCCTCCGATAGGCCAAACCTCAATATCTTCCTCTTCGTCGGCCCCAACGAACGCCCCGAGACCTCCATCCAAAACCTTACCACCACCGCCAAACGAAACGGCGGCACCTTCCAACTCCTCACCACCAAACGCCTCGAGGAACTGCGCGCCCGCGAAGAGACGAAAAAATAGCACCCGGCCCCGCCGCCCGGCGCGATTGCCGCGAAAGAAAAACCCCCGACGCCGTAATGGCGCCGGGGGTTTGGTTTTCTCATGACGGCGAAGCAGGCCTCGCGGCCTCCTTCGCGGGCGGGGCTCAACCCTCGCCGCCGGGGCCCATGCCCTCGCCGCCGCCCTTTTCGCCCTTGCCGGGCTTCTTGCCTTCGCGGCCTTCGCCACCCGGACCGCCCTGGCGGCCGGGACCACGCTCGCGCGCCGCGGCCACCTTCTCACGCTGCTCGGGCGTCAGCACCGCCTCGATCTGCGGACGATATTTTTCGCGGATGGCCTGCATCGCCTCGCGCACCGCGGCGCGGTCGGCGTCCTTGCCCAGCTCCTTGCGCTTCGCCATCGTCTCCTCGCGCTCCGCGGCGAAGATGGGCTTCAGCTGCTCCACCTGCGCGTCGGTCAGGCCCAGGCGCTCGCGCATCATCTCCAGACGCTGGGCGGGACCGCCGCCGGCCGGACGCTCGGGGCGCTCGGCGCGCTCCTTCTTCGGCTTCTCGCCGCCCTCGTCCTGAGCCCGCACGACGGGCAACGCGGCCGTGAGCCCGGCCGCCAGCAACATGCTCCACATCACAGACTGTAGTTTCGTTTTCATGATCTTGTTTTGGGTTGGGTTTGGGAAAGTCGTCGAGAGCTCGACGGGGCTTTTCTTTGGATTGGGTTTTATCGCGATCGACGGCGCCATCGGTCGCATATCACGGTAGACGCCTCCCGCGCGTTTCGGTTACGCCGCGCGTTTTCCACCGCGCCGGCCTCGCCTTTTTCCACGCGCCCGCCCACCTTCCCACGCCATGACTTTGGCCCAACGCACCGCCGCCGCCACCCGCGAGGTAGAGGCGACTATCCGCCGCCTGCCTACGCCCGTGCGCGAGTTCGCCAGCAAAATCCCCGTGCACTACGCGGCCCGCCCGCCGAAACACATCATCGAGGAGGGCTTCCCACCCGATATCCTCGGCCTCTTCGACGGCTCCGCCCACGGCGAGGAGGTCTCCCAGGACCAGCCCATGCCACCCCAGATCAGCCTCTACCTCGACAACATTTGGGACTTCGTCGAGCAGGACAAAGAAGCCTACGCCGACGAAGTAGGCGTCACCTACCTCCACGAGCTCGGCCACTACTTCGGCTGGGA
>JBDLWD010000092.1:0-3374 GCA_039804465.1 Verrucomicrobiota bacterium
CGGGGCAAGCCCGAGGCCATCGGCCGCGCGGTGCGGGCGATCGCCGAGGATCGGGTCCCCTTCTCGACCGGCGCGTGCTTCGACGGGGACGGCGGCGTCCACCAGCAGCGCCTCTGAGGCGGGCGCGCCGGCGTCACAGATCCACGTCGCGGCAGCGGTCTTCGAGCTGGCGGGCGATCAGGTCCATCGTTTCCGCGTCGAGCGCCGCCGGGCGGGTTGCGGCGGGGGCGATCGCGGCGGGGACTTCCTTGGGCGCGAGGACGTCCACCGCGCCCTGGCCTTTGCGGATGATTGTCCAGCCGGGGAACACGAGCAACGGTTGCACGGGCACGGGTTGACCCAGTTGTTGTTGGAGAAACCTGGCGAGCCACTCGGCCTGGCTCCGCGCCTGTTCGAGCCCATGCCGGTCCTCGCCCCAAGGGTAGGCGAGGGCGCGGCCGTCGTAGATGATCTCGTGGGCCATGAAGCCGATGCGGGCGGGGCCCTTGCGGCGGGTCTTGGTCTCGATGGCAAAGACCCCGGCCGGGCCGACGACCACGTGGTCGAGGTTGAACGGCGTCGCGCGGGAGCCGGACGGCGGATCGCCTGCGGGCACGTCGTGAAAGACGAGGTGGCCGGAGGCTTTCAACGGCTCAAGGTGCTCGGAGACCACGCGCTCGCCGAAGGCGCCCAGGGCGGTGTTGCGGCGGCGGTCGACCACTGCGCCGATGCGGCGGGCGCAAAAGTAGAGCGTGGTGGCGAGGCCGACAATGCCGAGGTTGGCGATGAGCAGGCCGGCGGCGCCTTCCAGTTTGCTCGCGAGCGCCAGGAAAACGGTGAGCACCGTGGCCGGGGCGACGCATGCGATGAGGAACTCCTTGAGCAGCGCCTCGTCGAGGGCGGAGACCTTGCGTCGCAGCGACTCTCCCGGGCCGCGGAGCAGGCGGGTTTTTTCCGGGAAGGGCGTGCGTTCCTGGCGGGAACGGCGACACACGAAAACGTAGAGCCACAGGATGCCCAGGACGAAGGCGGCATAGCCTGCCGTGAAATAGACCGAATTCATGCCGGCACAGCCAGAACGGGAGGCAGCGGGCAGTCGAGCGCGGCGGCGAAGGCGCGCAGGAGATCGGCTTCGCCCGGCGTGAGAGTCGCGTCGGCCGTGAGCGCCCGGGCAAAGGCGAGGAGGATGCGTTTGCGAAAAGGCGCGGGGGTGTGGGCGAGGTGGTCGAGCGCCAGATCGAGTGATTCCCAATCGCCGGGGGAGGTCCGGTAGGCGAGCGGCGGCTTGAGTCCGTTGAAATCGACGGCGGCGCGGGCGAAGGCGCGGGCGGCGGAGGCTTCGTCTGCGGCTTCGATGCGGGCGGCGGCGGAGAGGGCGAGCGAGAGTTCGGCCGCGACCTGGTTGGGCGCGAGCACGTGGAGCACATCGCGCGGCCGGGCGGCGAGGCCGAGGGCGCGGGAAACGATTTTTTGCAGGGCGAATTCGCGCGGGGTCATGATCCCGTCCGCGCGGACCAGGGCGTCGAGTGTGTCCAAGAGCGTGGCGGTGGCGGGCAGGCCCAGCCGGCGGAGGGCGGGCGCGGCGATTTGGAGCAACCCAAGGTGGTGGGCGGGCGGCACGTCGGCCAGCGCGGCGTGCAGCGACCTCGCGCGCCGCGCCTCGGTGGCGGAGGAACGGGCGGCGATGTCGGCGATAAGGGGTTCAAGTGCGGGGCCGGGTTCGCGAGGGAGGCAGAGCGCGAGGCAGAGCGCGGAGGCGGCGGCGGGGTCATGCGCTGCGTCCTGGAGGGATGCCGGCAGCCCGGCGAGCAAGTCGCGGCCGGCGGCGAGCGAGGAGGCGGAGGCTTGGCCGGCGGAGTTTATGAGGGCGGCCGGATCCAGGCTGGCGCGGGGCAAGGCGGACGAGGCAAAGGGGGCGGCGATGGAGGGCGCGGTGGCCGTGGCGGGTCCGGAGTGGGTTGCGGCGGAGCCGGGGAGGCGGCCGTCCCAGCCGGGGTCCAGGGCGCGGATTCGATCCTCGAGCGGCGGATGGGTGGCGAACAGGCCTGCGAGCCCGGAGCCGAAATTTTGCACGAAGCAGTAGTGGCTGATCTCGGAGGCGCGGGCGTCGTCGATTTTGCCTTGGTGGGAAGAGCCGCCGATTTTTTTCAGGGCGCCGAGGAGGCCCGCCGGATTTCGGGTGAACTGGACCGCGGCGGCGTCGGCGAGGAATTCACGCTGCCGCGACACGGCGGCCTGGATGAGTTTGCCGAAAAGGTGTCCGCAAAAGCCCACGACCAGGAGAACCAGTCCGGCGGCCAGCACGAGGAGGACGAGGGCGAGGCCGCCGGCGGCGTTTTTACCGCGTCGCGAGCCGCCGGACAAGCGCACGCGGGTGGCGGCGTGCAACGTGCCGCGGCCGAGCACGGAGAGCGCCAGCAGGCCGTGAATGAGGGCGGACAGGCGCGTGTTCAGCCGCATGTCGCCGTTGAGGATATGGCTGAACTCGTGGGCGATCACGCCCTGCAGTTCGTCACGCGAGAGCCGGGTGAGCGCGCCCCCGGTCACGGCCACGGCGGCGTCGGCGGGGGAGTAGCCGGCGGCGAAGGCGTTGATCCCGGGCTCGCCGGGGAGGAGGTAGACGGCAGGTGCGGGCAGGCCGGAGGCGAGCGCCATCTCCTCGGCGACGTTGAGCAGGGTGCGTTCGTGCAGGTCGGTGGTGTCGGGTGCGACGGGCCGGGCGCCCACGGCCTCGGCCACGGCCGACCCGCCTGCGCGCAAGGCCAGCCACCGCGCGAGGGCGGCGCCGCCGCAGACGACGACGGTGAAGAGGCCCGTGCCGGCGAGCAGCTCGGGGCGCCACCAGCGTTCGTCGGGGCGGGTGAAAGCGATGTCGCCGAGAAAAAGCGCGGCGACGTAAAGGGCGGCCACGGTGCCGGCCAAGGCCAGGGCGAAAAGGGCGAGCAGGCGGGCGGTGCGTCCGCGGGCCTGTGATTGGGCCTCGAAAAAATCCATCGGGGTAGGCGCGGGGCGGGCGATAGTCCGGTCAAGGACGCGGCGGGGGCAGCGGAGGGAAGCCGCGCGGCTCGACAGGACGCGAGGCGGCGATGCGCGGACGGCGCACGAGGAAAAAGTAGAGCAGGGCGCCGATCCAGCCGGTGAACACCAGGATGAGGATCCAGACCAGCCGGTGGTTGGAGTCGCCGGGCGGTTCCGGGGCCTGGGCGCAATCCACCAGCATCCACAGCCAGAGCGCGAAAAGCGCGATGCCCGCCAGGATAAGACCGCCGATGAGAAGGACGAAGGCGATGCCGACGCCGATGCCCACCGCGTCGGGAGGCAGAGTGGAGTTCATCATGCGGGGCGCGAGAGAGGGACGCGGGCGGCGTCAGTTGAAATTCACCTTTGGCGCGACG
>JBDLWD010000093.1:0-4125 GCA_039804465.1 Verrucomicrobiota bacterium
TGAATACAGGCGCTACAACACGTTCTGCAAAAACTATTCGGGCAACCAGCTCTACCGCATCGCCTGCGGCGCAAATTCCGACGACTACCGCTGGACCGAGGTCCTCATGCGCGAGGCCGGCCGCAACATGGACGGGCTCTCCGTTCACTATTACACCGTCCCCACCGGATGGCCGCCCAAGGAGTCCGCCACCGAGTTCGACGAGGCCATGTGGCACCTCACCCTCTCCAAGGCCCTGCACATGGAGACGCTCATCCGCCGCCACTCCGCCATCATGGACGTGCACGATCCGGAGAAACGCGTGGGCATGATCATCGACGAGTGGGGCACTTGGTTCAAACAGGAGCCCGGCTCCACCCCCGGTTTCCTTTATCAGCAAAACACCCTGCGCGACGCACTCGTGGCCGCGCTGCACTTCCACATCTTCCACCGCCACGCCGACCGCGTCGCGATGACCAACATCGCCCAGACGGTGAACGTGCTCCAGGCCATGATCCTCACCGACGGCCCGCGCATGCTCCGCACGCCGACTTACTGGGTTTTCGAGATGTTCAAGGTCCACCAAGGCGGCACGGTTCTACCCGTCGACCTGCACGCCGCGCCCGCCTACGAGCTGGGCGGCGCATCGATCCCGGCCGTGTCCGCCAGCGCCACCCGCAGCACGGCCGACGGCGCCGTGAACGTCTCGCTCGCCAACGCCCACCCACGCGAGGCCGCGCGCGTCGAACTGCGACTCGACGGCCTCGGCGCGAAGAGCGTCACCGGCCGCGTTCTCACCGCAGGCGCGATGCAGGCGCACAACACCTTCGATGCCCCCGACGCCGTTCGCCCGGCCACCTTCTCCGGCGCGACGCTCGCCGACGGCGTCCTCATCGCCGAGCTGCCGCCAATGAGCGTGGTCGCGCTGGAGCTGCGCTGAACGGATTTTTCAACCCAAAGGCTCGAAGGATGCAAAGTTCGCTCCGCCCTCCGTGCTCCAGGCCCTCCTCATCGACTACAACGGCTTCTTCGCCTCCTGCGAACAGCAGGACCGGCTCGAGCTGCGCGGCCGCCCCGTCGCCGTCATCCCCGTCGCCTCCGAACACACCTCCTGCATCGCCGCCTCCTACGACGCCAAGCGCGCCGGCATAAAAGTCGGCACCTCCGTCGCCGACGCCCGCCGTCTCTGCCCCGGCATCGCCCTCGTCGAGTCCCGCCCCGAGCGCTACCTCCACTACCACCAAAAACTCCTCGAAGCCGTCGAGACCTGCCTCCCCGTCGCCGAGGTCTGGTCCATCGACGAGGTCTGGTGCCGCCTCACCCCAGGCCTCCAATCCACCAGCGCCGCCCTCGAGGTCGCGCGCAAAATCAAACGCTCCATCGCCCGCCTCGCCGGCGACCAGCTCACTTGCTCCATCGGCCTCGCTCCCAACGCCTGGCTCGCGAAGATCGCCTCCGACCTCGAAAAACCCGACGGCCTCGTCGCCATCGAGCAACACGACCTTCCCCACCGCCTCCACGCGCTCGAGCTGCGCGATCTCCCCGGCGTCGGCGAAAACATGGAGATCCGCCTCCGCGCCGCCGGCCTCCACACCGTCGAGCAACTCTGCGCCGCCGAACTCCGCGAACTGCGCCGCATCTGGGGCGGCATCGAGGGCGAGCGCATGTGGCGCCGCCTCCGCGGCGAGGAGGTTCCTCTCCCGCCCCGCCACACCGGCTCCATCGGCCACGCCCAGATCCTCTCGCCCGACCTCCGCAATCCCGAGGGCGCTCGCGCCACCCTTCACCGCCTCCTGCAAAAAGCCGCCCTCCGCCTCCGCCACGGCCGCCTCTACGCCGGCGGCATGCACGTCGCGCTGAAATACCAGGGCCGCGGCGGCCGCGACTCCCGCGTCCGTTGGAGCGACGCCGTCACGTTCACCGACACCCAAGACACCCTCGAACTCATCCGCGTGCTCAATCTCCTCTGGGAAAAACGCCCCGTCCGCCGCGCCGATCATTTTTCTGTCGGCGTCACCCTCTTCGCCCTTGTCCCCGAGGCTTCGCGGACCGGCACCCTGCCTGGCCTGCTCGAAAACCGCCCCGGCGACACCGCCCGCCGCGCCGCGCTCAACGCCACCCTCGACCACATCAACCGCAAGCTCGGCAAACACTCCGTTGTCTATGGCGGTGCCCTCGGCGCCCTCGCCTACGCCCCCATCCGCATCGCCTTCCAGCGCATCCCCGACCTCGCCACCGAGGAGGGCGAGCCCGACGGCGAACTCTTCCCCACCCAAGCCGAGCTCGCCGCCGCCCGTCTTCTCTAAATCCGCCACCATCCAACCCGCCCAACGGTCCAATGTTCGTATTACGAACATTCTTCCTTACGCACGCGCACGGCGCAAAACGCCACCCCTCATATCGCCAATGTTCGTAATACGAACATTGGACCGCAGCCTCCCGGCTTGCTCCGCCCACGTCTACCCCCAGCGCAGCGCCAGCACGCACGTTGGTCGCCAAAAACCCGCCCGCATGAAATCCGATCATGCCTTGGCTTGGCGTTTGCTCATACCTGCCCGCCCGTCCTGCTAAGAAACCCTTTCGCCGCACCTTTTTCCGTCACTCGCCGCCATGGCCATCCACGCCGCCCTCCACCATAAGACGTCCTATCGCTACGACCGCCCCGTCGGTCTCGGCCCCCAGGTCGTGCGCCTGCGCCCCGCGCCCCACTGCCGCACGCCCATCGTCTCCTACTCGCTGCGCGTCCAGCCCGAGCCTCACTTCATCAACTGGCAGCAGGACCCCCACGGCAATTACCAGGCCCGCCTCGTCTTCCCGGAAAAAACCACCCGCTTCTCCGTCGAGGTCGACCTCGTCGCCGAGATGGCCGTCTACAACCCCTTCGACTTCTTCCTCGAGCCCTCCGCCACCGAGATCCCCTTCGCCTACGAGGCCGCCACCGCCACCGAGCTCGCCCCCTTCCTCCGCAAGGACGACCTTGCCGCCTGCCCCCGCCTCGCCGCCTTCCTCCAGACCATCGACCGCACCCCGCGGGCCGCGATCAACTTCCTCGTCGACCTCAACCAGAAGCTCCAGGGGCTCATCAAATACGTCATCCGCCTCGAGCCCGGCGTGCAGACGCCCGAGGAAACCCTCGAAAAAGCCTCCGGCTCCTGCCGCGACTCCGCCCTCCTCCTCGTCCAGGTCCTCCGCCACCTCGGCCTCGCCTCCCGCTTCGTATCGGGTTACTTGATACAGCTTAGGCCCGACCAGAAGTCCCTCGACGGCCCCTCCGGCGCCGAGACCGACTTCACCGACCTCCACGCCTGGACCGAGGTCTTCCTCCCCGGCGCCGGCTGGATCGGCTTCGACCCCACCTCCGGCCTCCTCGCCGGCGAAGGCCACATCCCCCTCGCCTGCACGCCCGAGCCCTCCGGCGCCGCGCCCATCAGCGGCGGCGTCGACAAGAGCGAGGTCGAGTTCGACTTCGCCATGGAGGTCCGCCGCGTCTACGAATCACCGCGCGTCACCCTCCCCTACACCGACGCCCAGTGGGACGCCATCAACGCCCTCGGCCGCCGCATCGACGAGCGTCTCCGGGCCGGCGACGTCCGCCTAACCATGGGCGGCGAGCCAACCTTCATCTCCATCGACGACATGGACGGCCCCGAGTGGAACACCGCCGCCGTCGGCCCCACCAAGCGCCGCCTCGCCGACCAGCTCATCAAGCGCCTCTGGAAACACTACGGCCAGGGCGGCTTCATCCACTACGGCCAAGGCAAATGGTATCCCGGCGAACAGCTCCCGCGCTGGGCCCTCACCTGCCTCTGGCGCCGCGACGGCCAACCCGTCTGGCAAAACCCCGCCCTCCTCGACAACTTCGACTCGCCCTCCGGCCGCACCCCCGCCGACGCGCGGCGCTTCACCGACACGCTCGCCCGCAACCTCGGCGTGGAATCCCGCTGGATCATGCCCGGTCACGAGGACTCGTTCTACTACTTGTGGAAGGAGCGTCGCCTCCCCGCCAACGTCGACCCGCTCAAGAACCGCCTCTCCGACCCCGAGGAGCGCGCCCGCCTCGCCAAGGTCTTCGAGCAGGGCCTCGACAAGGTCGTCGGCTACGCCCTGCCCATCGAGCGCGTCATCCGCGGCGACCGCCTCGGCTGG
>JBDLWD010000094.1:0-5869 GCA_039804465.1 Verrucomicrobiota bacterium
CGCTTGTTGCCGACCGGTTGCGGGCATTGCGTTTGCGCCATGAGCTTACGCAGGAGGAGGCTGCTGAGCTGATGGATCTTAGCCTTCGGTTTTACCAAGTGTTGGAGTCGGGCAGAAAAAAGCAGATCTGGCTTGAAACCGTGGAGCGGGCGGCAGCGGCCTATGGCTTGGCCGCCTGCGATCTAATCGGTCCGCAGTTGCCTGAACACTCTCATGTGCAGCGCTTGCCGGCGGAAAGCAGCGTTCACTACAAACGCCGCCGGCGGGGGCCCTACGGCGGGGCTTCGGCGCGATAATCCCGGGGCTACAGGGTTTTCGGATTTTTAACGCAGAGTCGCAGAGACGCGGAGGAGATTCTTGAACGAGTCTTGCCCTGCGGTGCTCTGCGCCCTCTGCCGCTCCGCGTTAAAACCTGTATAGAATAAAAAACCCGCCGCGGGTAATGCGGCGGGTTGGCAGGGAGGGTTCCGGTTTGGCCTGTTCCCTTATTGGGTAAACAAGTCGACCGGGGTGCGGGCGAAGAAGTCTTCCATGTAGGCGGTGGTGGCCTTGCCTTCCATGAAGGTGGGGTCGCTCATGATCGCCTTTTGGAGGGGGATGGTGGTCTTGATGCCGCGGATGAGATACTCGCTGAGGGCGCGGTAGCTGCGTTCGAGGGCGATCTTGCGGGTGGAGCCGTAGCAGATCAGCTTGCCGATCATGGAGTCGTAGTAGGGCGGGATGGTGTAGCCCGAATACGCGTGGGAATCGACGCGCACGCCGTGGCCGCCGGGGGCGTAGTAGAGGCCGATGGTGCCGGGGCTGGGCGCGAAGTTGCGCGCGGGGTCCTCGGCGTTGATGCGGCACTCGATGGCGTGCTTGGTGAAGGTGATGTCGCCCTGGTCCATCGAGAGCTTCTCGCCGTTGGCGACGAGGATCTGCTGTTTGATGAGGTCGATGCCGGTGACCTCCTCGGTGACGGGATGCTCCACCTGGATGCGGGTGTTCATCTCGATGAAGTAGTAGTTACCCTTGGCATCGACGAGGAACTCGATGGTGCCGGCGTTTTGATACTCGGCGGCTTCGGCGGCGCGGACGGCGGCCGGGCCCAGCTCCTGGCGGCGGGAGGGGGTGAGGAAGGGGGAGGGGGACTCCTCGATGAGCTTCTGGTGGCGGCGCTGCACGGAGCAGTCGCGCTCGCCGAGGTGGAGGGTCTTGCCGTGCGAGTCGGCGAGGATCTGGAACTCGATGTGGCGGGGCTTCTCGATGTATTTCTCGAGGTAGACGGAGCCGTTGCCGAAGGCTTTTTCGGCCTCGTTGCGGGCGACGTTGAACTCCTTGGCGAGAGAGACGTCGTTGTGGGCGATGCGCATGCCGCGACCGCCGCCGCCGGCGACGGCCTTGATGATGACGGGGTAGCCGATCTTTCGGGCGATCTTGATGGCCTCGGTCTCGGAGCCGATGGGGCCGTCGGAGCCGGGGACGGTGGGGACCTTGGCCTTGCGGACGGTGTCCTTGGCCACGGCCTTGTCGCCCATCATCTCGATGGACTTGGACTTGGGGCCGATGAACTTGATGTTACACGCCTCGCACTGGGCGGCGAACTTGGCGTTTTCGGAGAGGAAGCCGTAGCCGGGGTGGATGGCGTCGACGTCGGCGATCTCGGCGGCGGCGATGATGCGGTCGGCGCGGAGGTAGGAGTCGGCGCCCTTGGGACCGCCGATGCAAATGGCCTCGTCGGCGAGCTGGACGTGGAGCGACTGGGCGTCGGCCTCGGAGTAGACGGCGAGGGTCTTGATGCCGAGCTCGCGGCAGGCGCGGACGATGCGGAGGGCGATTTCGCCGCGGTTGGCGATGAGGACCTTTTGGATCACGGGCGGAAAGGGGGGAAGTGGGCGGACGAAAAAAGTTAACCACTGAGAGCACTTAGGGGCACTGAGCAAACGCGGCTGCGGCTCAGTGTAACTAAGTGAAGCTCAGTGGTTCAGGGGCTTAGCCTTGTTTGACCTTGAAGATCTTTTGGCCGTATTCGACCGGGGAGCCGTTCTCGACGAGGATCTCGACCACGGTGCCTTTCACTTCGGCCTGGATCTCGTTCATGATCTTCATGGCCTCGATGATGCAGACGACGCTGGTCTCGGTGATCTTGGAGCCTACCTCGGCGAAGGCCTTGGACTCGGGGGAGGCGGCCTTGTAGAAGGTGCCGACCATCGGGCTCTTCACGTAGACGATGCCGGCCTCATCGCCGCCGGGGGCCGGGGCGGGGGCCGCGGGAGCGGCGGGGGCCTGGGCAGGCGCGGGAGCGGCGGCCGGGGCCGGCACGGGGAAGGGGACCGCGGTGGCCACGGTGGGGGTGGCGACGACAACGGGTGCGGCGGAGCTGGAAGCGCGCGCGATCTTGATTTTGAAGCCTTCTTCCTCGACCGCGAATTCGGTCAGGTCGGAACGCTGCATCAGATCGATGAGTTGCTTGATTTGTTTGAGGTCCAAGGGAGGGCCTGGGTTGTGGTGAATAAGCGGCGACGGGGGTTTAGACCGAGCCGGGTTGAGTTGCGTTCAATGATTGGCCGTGCCCGGAAGGCAAATCTCAATTTTTGCCCAGATTTCACCGAAAATCGGGTTAAAACCTGTAAAAAGCCCCCGAAACCGCGTGAAAATCGGGGGATTTTTGCGCGCTTATGCGGATGGAGGGAGGTGGATTTTCGCGGGCTGCGGCGAAGGTAAATTGGCAAAATCACCCCTGAAAACGCGGTTCCGGGCGGGGTTTTGGCCCGGTGGCCCTTGGAAAAACCGCGAAACCGCCGCCCGGGCCGCGACGCGAGGGCGGCGCGTGCGGTGCCGGGGCGCGGCGGGGGTGGTGGGAGCGGAGCAGGGGCGGTGGCCGCGACGCGGATCAGATGCGCACGGCGTGGCCGGCGGCGTCGGATTCGAAGCAGGCGTCGAGGACGCGCTGGATCTCGCTGCCGCGGGCGAAGTCGGGCTGGGCCTCGGTGCGGCCGGCGGCGCCGGCGCGGATGGCGGCGATGAAACGCTGGTGGTTGTTGGGCGTGGGCGCGGCCTTGACGTCCTGCCAGCTGGCGGTGGCGACGTCGGGTCCGAGGCAGGCGCGGTAGGTATCGGTGCCGAGGTCGGAGTCGAAAGAGAAGGCGCCGCGGGTGCCGTGGAGTTTGAGGGCGAGGCGGTTGGGGTGGCCGGTGGCCCAGCGGGTGGTGTGGATGACGCCGAGGGCGCCGTTGGCGAACTCGACCTGGAGCACGGCGGTGTCGTTGGCGTCGAGGGTGTAGTCGCCGATGCGGTTTTTGGGGGCCTTGGGGAAGGTCTTGAGCTTGGCGAACACGGACTTGATGGGGCCGGCGGGGAAGGTGGCGAAATCCACGATGTGCACGCCGACGTCGCCGAGCACGCCCTTGGAGCCGTGTTTCTGGGAAAGGCGCCAGAGCCAGCCCGGGCTGGTGCGCCAGTCGCCCCAGATGGGGGAGGTTAGCCAGGTCTGGAGGTAGCTGGCCTCGACGTGGCGGAGTTCGCCGATCTCGCCGGCCTGCACGCGGGCGGCGATGGCCTGGAGGGCGGACCAGTCGCGGTAGGAGAAGTTGACCATGGCGACGGTGCCGGCCTTTCGGGCGGCGGCGACCATGCGCTTGGTCTCGGTGTGGTCGAGGCCGAGGGGTTTCTCGCAAAGCACGTGTTTGCCAGCCCTGAGCGCCTGGATGGAGAGCGGCGCGTGAAAGGAGTCGGGGGTGACATTGGACACGGCGTCGCAGGGGCACTCGCGGAGGAGCTTGGCGAAGTCGGTGTAGACGCCGGAGGCGGGGATGCCGTGATTCTGGGCAAAGGCCTCCGCGCGGAGGCGGTCGACATCGCAAGCGGCGACCAGCTCGACCCCCGGGATCTGGCGATAGAGCTCCGCGTGGCGATTGGCCATGCCGCCGGTGCCGACGATCGCGACCCGGACGGGTTGGGGTTTCGCCTTGGGGGAGGCGGGGGATTTCTTTTTGGCGGAAGGCATGGGGGGGAAAATTAACGGAGAGGCGCAGAGGCGCGGAGAGGAGAGGTTAACCGGGTTGTGGAGACTTGGCGCCTCTCTGCGGCTCCGCGGCTCTGCGTTATAATAAAATCCGTGCAGCGATTACTTGTGGCCCAAGGTCGGGCGCGCGGCGGCCTCGGAGTCGGAGGGGAGGGGCTCGATGGGCTTCATGTTGGGGCACTGGTCTTGGATGCGGAGGCCGGAATAGGCCCAGCGGACTCCGTTGGCGATGACCTGTTGGATCTGGGGATTATGATAAGTGGGGTAGGTTTCGTGCCCGGGCCGGAAGTAGAAGATTTTCCCGTTGCCGCGCCGCCAGGTGGCGCCTGAGCGGAAAACCTCCCCGCCCGTGAACCAGCTTATAAAGATCAACTCGTCGGGCGTGGGGATGCCGAAGGGTTCGCCATACATTTCCTCGGAGGGCAGCTCTATATAAGGAGGGAGGCCCTGGGCGATGGGGTGGGAGGGGCAGACGACCCAGAGGCGCTCCTTGTCGGTGGATTCGCGCCAGGTGAGCGAGCAGGTGTCGCCCATGAGGGACTTGAAGATCTTGGAATAGTGGCCGCTGTGGAGGACCACGAGACCCATTCCCTCGAGCACGCGGCGGCGAACTTTCTCCACCACGGCGTCGGATACGTCGCCGTGGGCCATGTGGCCCCACCACGTGAGGACGTCGGTGGCGTCCAGGACGGCGTCGGTCAGGCCGTGTTCGGGCTCGTCCAGCGTGGCGGTGTGCACGGTAAAGTCGGAGCCGCCCAGACGGGCGATGCCGTCGGCGATGGTGCGGTGCATGCCCTGCGGGTAAAGGGCGGCGACCTTGGGGTTGGACTTTTCGTGGCGGTATTCGCCCCAGACGGTGACGCGGACGATGGGTTTGGCGGAGATCATGGAGTAAAATAGTTTAGGCGCGAAGGCCGGCCTAAGCCGACTAGGCGGAGCGCGTTAGCAGGACAAGATCGGGGTCTTTTTCCAAGGCGGGAAGGCGGAGTGGCGATCAAGTTTGGCCCGTGCCGGCCTCGGCTACGATGTCGAGGCGCAGGGCGGGGCGGTTCGAGGCGCGGGTGGCGGCGAGATCGAGGATGAAGCGGGCCTCCCAGTCGTTGGCCTCCTCGGGGTCTACGAGGATCTGGGCGACCCGCCACTCGGCGGCGGCGGGCTGGGCCTCGTCGAAGTGGGTGTGCTGCGCGGCGCGTCCGGCGGGGTCGAGGCGGAAGCGTCCGCGCGCGGCGGCGTGGGCGGCGAAGAGTTTTTCCAGGCGTTTCGCCTCGGTGGCGACCGACTCGTCGGAAGCGGCGTCGGGCAGCACGCGGGCGGCGGCGGCCTCCCAGTCGCGCGAGGCGGCGTCCTGAAGGAAAAGATGGATCGCGATGCGGATGGCGCGGCGCAAAGCGGCGGGATCGCGGGCGAGCTCGCGCGGGCCGGAGCCGAACTTTTTCTCGGGGGCGGGGGCGGAGGCGGGCAAACCTAAATCGTCAATCAATGATTGACTAATGGATTGGGCGGCGGGGGCTGTTCCCTGGAGGCGTTCCCACTCGTCGATGAGGCTGCGGTCGATGCCGCGGACGAGTTCCTCGAGGTGGGTTTCGAGTTCGACGACCGGTTCGGTTTTCGCGGATTGGGGGACGGTCTGGGCGAGGACCTTCCAGACCTGCATGAGGTGGCGCAGGAGAAGGCCCTCGACGCGTCCGAGGTCGTAGTCGCGCACGTAGTCGGCGAAGCCCATGAAGCGCTCGTGCATCTCGCGCGCGATGCTCTTGGGGCGGACGTTTTCGTTACCCACCCAAGGGTGCGCGGCGGCGAAGGCGTTGAAGGACTCGTAGAGGAACTCGCGCAGGGGCTTGGGGTGCTCGACGCCCTCCAGCTTCT
>JBDLWD010000095.1:0-3304 GCA_039804465.1 Verrucomicrobiota bacterium
TGCGGCGGCTTGGGGCGGAGCGGATGTTGCGCCGTGATGGTCGGGGTGCGCGGGAAGATGAGAGGCCGAGCCGGTGAGATCGTGCGCGTGGAGGGGAATCAGCGCGCAAAGTGCGAGGGCGAGGGCAGCGGGGGTTTTCATTCGGAAGATTTGGACCGGGACTTTCCGCCCTTGCCGCGATCGTCGCGCGAGCGCTTGGGCTCGGCGGAGGGGTCATAGGCAGGATTCGGCAGGCTCGGGCACGCAGCCTTGGTGGCGGTTTGCCATGCGCGCAGCTTGGCCAGCAATTCGGCGGCGCGTTCCGGCTCGCGTGACGAAAGGTCGCGGGTTTCACCCGGGTCGGCGGAGAGTTGGTAGAGTTCGGTGCGCTGGGATTCGAAGAACTCGATGAGTTTCCAGTCTCCGCTGCGGATCGCGCTGCACGGCCCGCCGCCGCCGATGTAACACGGGAAATGCCAGAAAACATCGCGCTCCCAAGCGGTGGATCTCTTGCCAAGCAGCGGCAAGAGACTTCGACCATCGATCTGGGCGTCGGCAGGCAAGGACAGACCGGCGAGTTCCAGAACGGTCGGGAACCAATCCATGCTCAAAGTGGTGACACGGGATACGCCACCGGCCACGATGCCCGGTCCGCGAATGGCGGCAGGCACGCGCAAGCCGCCTTGATAGAGCGTGCCCTTGCCCCCGCGCAACGGAGCCACGTATTGGCGGGTGCCACCGTTGTCCGAGGTGAAAATGACGTAGGTGCGTTTTGCCGCGCCGGATTTCTCAATGGCGTCGAGCACACGCCCAACGTTCGCGTCCATCGCCTCGACGGTGGCGGCCTGCGCAGGATCGGGGACGCCCTGACGCGCGCGATATTTGGCGAGGAGTTCCGGCTTGGGATCGTAGGGGGCATGGACGTCGTGAAAAGGCAGATAGAGAAAAAAAGGTCGGTCTTTCACGGACTCCATCCACTCCAGCGCGGCGTCGGTCAGGACGTCTGGCGAGTAGCGCCCGGCGGCGTCGCGGTAGGCGTCCTTCTCAAAGCCCAGACGCTTGGGCTCGGTGAAAACATCGAAGCCCTGGCCGGTGGGCGCGGCCGGTCCGCTACGACCCACGCCCAGATTCCACATGCCGAACATGCCAGTCGCGTATCCGGCGGGCTTCAACGCCTCGGCCAAAGTGAGCGACTCGTCGCGAAGGGAGTCCCGGCTCTCGGCCGAGAGAATTTTGTGATGAGGCGAACCGGGTGCGTGCCGGGCGTCGACCACGGTGTAAACACCATGGCGAGGCGAATACTGTCCGGTCAGCAAGCTGGCGCGGGTGGGCGCGCAATTCGGCGCGCTGGCGCAAGCCTCGGCAAAGACCACGCCTTCTCGAGCCAGGCGATCCAGATGCGGCGTATCGATGAAACGGTTGCCGCTGAAGCCCGCGTCGTTCCAGCCCATGTCGTCGGCAAGGATCAGCACGAAATTCGGCTTTGGTTCGGAGGCGGCGGACACTAGGGCGGACATCAATGCGCCGGCCAGGATTGGGATGATGGGTTTCATGATTCAGTGGCGGCGGTGTCTGACTTGTCGCGTTGGCCGCCTTTTCCTCCTTTGCGCGACGCAGGGGCCTTGGCGGGATCATAGGATGGGTTGGGCCGCGGAAGACAGGCCGTCGCTTCCGCGACGCGGGCGCGCAATTTGGCTTCGAGCCGGTCCGCATCTTCCCGGCGAGAGTCGGCCAGGTTTTTACGTTCGGAGGGATCGACGGAGAGATCGAAAAGTTTCCGGCTGTTGTCCTCATAGTGGAGCACCAGCTTTAGGTCGCCCTCACGCAGGGCGGATTGAGGTGTGTCGCCCTGGTAATGCGGGAAATGAAACAGCAAGGCCGGGTCCCGGCGGGCAACGGACTCACGGCTGCCGTGGAGCAGGGGCGTGAGATCTCCGCCATCGAGGTTTTCAGGCAAAGTCTCGCCAACCTTGGCCCAATGGCAAAAGGTAGGGAACCAGTCGTAACCCACCACGGGTTGGTGACACCAAGAGCCGGAGGCGATACCGGGACCGCGAACGATATAGGGGACACGGATGCCGCCTTCGCCTAGCCCGCCCTTGCCACCCCTGAGACCGCCAGCGACGCCTTTTCCGCCACCTCCGCCGTTGTCCGCCATGTAGATGACATAGGTGGAGCTCTCCAAATCCAAGGCGCGGATGGCATCGAGCAAGCGACCTACGCCCGTATCCAAGTCGAGGGTGATGGCGGCCCGGGCCGGATCGCGGTGAAGTTTTCCGGCAGGCTTGGCCTCGAAGTGCGCACGGCTCGACTTCAGGGCGTTCTGAGGCACGTGCAGCGCGTGGTAGGACATCTGCAGATAGAACGGCTTCCGCGCTTTGGTGTTTGCCTCGATGAATGCCTGGGCTCGCTTCGTCATGCCGAAGATGTCGACGGGATTCGGGTCTGTGTAGCGATCCGCGTCGCGGTTGCCTGTATCGCCGTCGCTGAAGTCAAAACCATGGCGCTCGGGTCCGCCGCCCAAGAGGTGCCATTTGCCAAAATGGGCGGTGGCGTAGCCAGCCCGGCGAAGCAACTCAGCGATGGTGACCTCCTCGTCGCGGATCGACTTGCGGCAGTCGCCCTCGATCAGTTTGTGGCCGGTCTCCGCCGGCGCAGCCTTGGTCCAGCCGAGTCGGGCGGGCGTCATGCCAGTGAGCAGACTGATCCGGGTGGGCGAACAGACCGGAGCCGGCGCATAGCCGTTGGAGAAACGCATGCCTTGGGCGGCGAACTCGGCGAGGCGGGGTGTCTCGTAAAAATCGCTGCACGATGCTGGAATATCTGGGTGCATCGGAACGGATAGCCCGTGCCAGTCTTGGTCATCCGCGAGCAGCAGCACGATATTGGGACGATCGGGAAAGCGCTGCGCCGCATGACCGGTCGAAAGTCCGATGGCCGTGGCGGCGAAGAGGAATCGGGGCAGGAGTTTTGGGGGCATAAGGGTTCGCGGATCTTCCTTCCCGATTAGTGGATTCGGGCCGGCTCAAAAAAGTCCTGTGGCAACGGCTCGGAGGAGCGGAGGATGATCGCCAGACTGCGCGGGCCGCCGTTTGCCCGGGGCAACTGACGCAGGATCAACCGCTCGAGCAGGCCGGACTCAGGCTGAAACCAGACCTCGATCTCGCGGGGCCCGCCTTGGTCGGAGGAACGACGTCTACCGGCAAGTTTCCAAATACTCGAGGAAGGGCGATCGAGCCACTCGAGATCATAGAGCCGCTTCAAATCCGCCAACTGAGTGCGCGGATCCAGAAAAGCGATACCTGCGCTGCTGTCGGCAAGCGCC
>JBDLWD010000096.1:0-4741 GCA_039804465.1 Verrucomicrobiota bacterium
GAGCTCACCTATCGCGACGGCAAAATCCAGCGCCTCAAGGTCACCCCTGCCTCCCGCCGCGCCGACCTCGTTCCGCCTGCCGGCATGTGATTGCGGCTTCGTAGCTCGTCCTTTGAAATCCCTGCGGTTTCCACTCGCGCTTGCCGTAGCCGGGGTTTGCGCCGTCCGCCTCCGACCTGACGAAGGGACACTGGGCACTTGCGACGTGGTTGTCGGGTTAAAACAAGTCGGCTGCCTGCGCCTCCTCCGCACGCAGCAAGCGCACAAGGCCGGGCGGAAGCTGAGTGCGAAACCAAGTGCGCTGCTTGCGCACGAGCCCCCAGGTGTTGAGCGATATCGCCTCCGCCAGCCGGGCCTCGTCGACGGCGCGTCCCGACCTCTCCGACTCGGCAAGAGCGGCCAGCGTCTCCCGGTATCCGATGGCCGACGCCGCGCTGGGGTTTCCCTCGATGCCCTGGGTGCGCAGACGGCGAACCTCGTCCACCAGTCCGGCGAGCAACATGGCCGAGGTTCGCGCCGCGATGCGGGTGCGCAAATCCTCCGGCTCGCGATCAAGCCGCACCGCTCGCACCTCCCAGTCGGCGAAGGGCCCCGGTCGGGCCGCGAACTCCGCCGCCAGTTCAGCAAGCGTGCGCCCGCTGGCGCGACAACGCTCCAATGCGCGGGTGACTCTTCGGGGATTTTGCACATCCAGCTCGCCCAGCCCGCCTGGATTTAAAGCTCCCAGCTCGGCGATCAGACTGCCCAAGCCCTCCCGGGCCAGCTTCCCGTCGATCTCGGCCCGCAGTTCCGCAGGCACCGACACTTCGTCCGCCACCGGACCAAAAAAGGCCTTGAGGTAAAACCCGCTGCCACCGGTAACGAGCACGCGGCGGCCACGGGCGGAGATGTCTTCCGCGGCGGCGCGCGCCAGAGCCACGTATTTCGCCACATCCATCCGTTCCCGAACCGGGCAAATGTCTATCAAGTGGTGCGGCGTCCGGGCGCGTTCCGCGGCGGAGGGCTTGGCCGTGCCGATGTCCATGCCGAGGTAAAACAGACTGGCGTCGCACGAAAGTATCTCCGCGTCGTGGGCCTCCGCCCAGTCCAGGGCGAGCGCGGTCTTGCCCACCGCCGTGGGGCCGGTGAGCACGTAAAGCGTTCGAGACATTTGTGACGACATGGTGATATCCGGCCCGGCCTCGCGGCTTTGCCGTTGCGTATCCACCCACGTCCGACGGCACTCGTTCGCAAGCGTGAAACTCGCCCTAGTCACCGAAACTTTCCCTCCCGAGATCAATGGCGTGGCCATGACGCTCGGGCAACTGGCCTCAGGCCTGGC
This sequence comes from Verrucomicrobiota bacterium, assembly GCA_039804465.1. Lineage (GTDB taxonomy): Bacteria > Verrucomicrobiota > Verrucomicrobiia > Opitutales > Opitutaceae > IMCC26134_A. The sequence goes on from JBDLWD010000096.1 coordinate 1,322, forward strand.
CCTGCGCGGTGTCTCCGTCACGGTGCACCGCCCGCGCCAACCGTCGGATCGCGCGTCCGCTCCTCCGGGCCCAAAGGCGGCCTCGCCTTTCGCGGAGCGCCTCCACCCCGGCACCCCAATCCCCGGCTATCCGCTGCTGCGCCTCGGCCTGCCGGCGCGCGGCGCCTTGTTGCGCGCGTGGCGCGCCGACAGGCCCGATGTGGTCCACGTGGCCACCGAAGGTCCGCTGGGATGGTCGGCTCTTTCGGCCGCCGATTCGCTGGGCATCCCGCTGGCGTCGTCCTTTCACACCAATTTCCACAGTTACTCGAAGCACTACGGCTTCGCCTTTCTCACCCGTCCCGCGCTCGCCTACCTTCGTTGGTTCCACAACCGCACGCGCATCACCCTGTCGCCCACCGGGGAGCTTAATCGCGAGCTGGAACGCGACGGCTTCCGCGGAATGCGTCTGCTCTCGCGCGGCGTCGACACGGATCTGTTCACCCCCGCCAAGCGTGACCTCGCTTTGCGAGCGGCTTGGGGCGCGGGGCCGGACGACCCGGTCTTCATCCACGTCAGCCGGTTGGCGGCGGAGAAGAACTACGAACTGCTCTTCCGCGCCTGGAGCCGGATTCGCGAAACCCAGCCCCGCGCCCGCTTCGTGGTGGCGAGCGACGGCCCTCTGCGCGCCCGCCTTTCTCGCGCGCACCCGTGGACGGTTTTCACCGGGTTTCTGGAGCGCGAGGATCTCGCCCGCCACTACGCTTCGGCCGACGTATTCATCTACCCGAGCCTGACCGAGACCTTTGGCAACGTGGTGACCGAGGCGATGGCAAGCGGACTGGCCGTGTCCGCCTACAACTACGCGGCCGCCGCGCGCTACCTACGGCATGGGGAAAACGGCCTGCTCGCACCCTGCGACGACGAGGCCGCTTTCATGGCCAACGCCCTTCGCCTGGCCGAGCCAGACCCGCGCGCGCGCCGCACCCTGGGCTTGGTCGCTCGGGCGACGGCGGAAAACATCCCCTGGTCGCGGGTGATCGACGGCTTCCTGACGGATCTGCGCGAAGTGTCGGGCCTGGATCGCGAGTCTACGGAGGCTGCGCGGGCGTGAGGCCGGCGCGCGGCGCCTCCGCGCCGCGAAATTCTCCGCTCGCCCGGCCGTCCCCTGTCGGTTCATTCGCCCATGCGATCCTACCAGCCTGCGATGCCCCGCATCCGCTTCATCTTCAATCCACGCTCCGGTCACAACGCCCGCAACCCCTGGTTGCTAGAGCGCGCGCGCGCCTTCGTGGCCGAGCACAGGCTTGACGCCGACGTCGTGGCCACCGAGCGCCCGCGTCACGCCACGGAATTGGCCCTTCGCGCGCTAGACGCGGGCTGCGGTCTGGTCGTGGCGATCGGGGGCGACGGCACGATGAACGAGGTCGCCTCCGCCCTGGTGGGAACCGACGCGGCGCTAGGCCTCGTGCCGTGCGGCTCGGGCAACGGCCTGGGGCGCCACCTCGGCATTCCCGGCCCCGGCAAGGGCGCATTCCGCGCCCTTCTCGCAGGGCACGTCCGCCGCATCGACACCGGGCTGGCCGACGGACACCCCTTTTTCAACGCAATGGGCCTCGGCTTCGACGCCGAGATCAGCGCGCGTTTCAACGCCCTCGCCACTCGCGGCCTGCTCGCCTACGCCCGCACCACGATAAAGGCCCTGCTCGGTTACCGGCGCGACCACTACGTTATCCGCGCCGAGGGCGGAGCCGAGCTGCGCACCCCCGCCTTTCTCGTGGCCGTGGCCAACTCCGATCAATACGGCAACGATTGCTTCATCGCGCCCGGGGCCCGCGTCGACGACGGCATGCTCGATCTCACCCTCGTGCGGCGCCTAACCTGCTTCAACGTTCTGCCTCTGGCCGAACGGCTCTTCACCAAGCGCATCGACGGATCGCCGAGCGTGGCGCGTCTTCGCGCCGCGCGCTTCGAGATCGAGCGCGCCGGCCCAGGCCTTCTGCACACCGACGGTGAAGTGCGCGAATGCGGTGCCGTGGTCGAGGTGACCGTCCGCCCCGCCAGCCTCCGCATCGTTGTTCCCGCCTCAATCTCCGCTGGGGGCTCGCCTGCGGACACGGAGCAGTTTGTCACCTCCGGAGATTGATCGCCATCCGCCTCCTGTCCTGACGTTCGGAGTCCGAACTTCGGCGGCGACGGATCGCGGCGAGGCGACCGACCCGATATGCTTGCATAGGTGCAGCACCCGCCTGTGACATTCCGGTTACGGGGCTGATTGGGGCCTAGCCAGAGGGGAGGCCCTTTGTTAACAACCCTGATGTCGATGGAAAAACGCCTACTCAAGGTCCGCACCGTCATCATATCCGACGTCCATCTCGGCACGCCCGACTGCAAGGCCGCCGAGGTGAACCATTTTCTCAAGCACACCCGCTGCGAGAAACTGATCCTCAACGGCGACATCATCGATGGCTGGCGGCTGAAGCAGTCTTCATATTGGCCGGGAGGCCACACGCGCTTCGTCCGCATCGTGCTGAAGAAATTGGAAAAGCGCGGCACCCGGGTGGTCTACCTTCGCGGCAACCACGACGACATCCTCGCCAAATTCATCCCGGTCACCTTCGAGAACCTGGAAATCGCCGAGGACCACGTCCACGAGACCGCCGACGGGCGCCGCTACTTCGTATTGCACGGCGATGTCTTTGACACGGTCACGAAGAACTTCGTCTTTCTCGCCTACCTGGGCGACTGGGGCTACCTCGCCCTCATGCGGTTGAACCGCTTCTACAACCTCTGGCGCGCCTGGCGGGGCAAGGAATACTACTCCATTTCAAAAGCCATAAAGGCCCGGGTTAAACAGGCCGTTAACCACGTCTCCAATTTCGAGCGCCACATCTCCGAGCTCGCCAAGAGCCGCGGCTGCACGGGCGTGATGTGCGGACACATTCATACCGCCGCCGATCGCATGATGGGCGACGTGCACTACCTCAATAGCGGCGATTGGGTGGAGAGCCTCACCGCCATCGTGGAACACTTCGACGGGCGACTCGAGTTGATCGATTTCGCGGAGTTCCGGAAGCAGTTCCCTATGGAAGCCGAGTCCGCCGACGGGATGGAATCAGCGCTCGAAGCGGAGCACTTCGCCGGTTGAGGCCGCAGTTCACCACGCAGCAAGCAAGCGCGAGCGCACCGCCGCTACATCGAATGGCTTGCTGATCACGACCGCGCCCGGATCGTCCAAACGAGGCGCAACTGGCTCTATGGTCGTGTAAATCGCGGTCAGTCCGGGTTGCCGGGCGCGAGCCAGTGAGACGATGTGCTTGGCGTGCGACCCGTCGCTCCATGGATCGAGCTCCGTGACGACGCCGTCGAAGGCCTCGGCGGATAGCGTGGCCTCCGCCTCGGCCACGGTCGCACTGCGGGCCAGACGAAAATCGCGCCCGA
>JBDLWD010000097.1:0-2891 GCA_039804465.1 Verrucomicrobiota bacterium
GTCAGCTTTACCGGTGCGGCCACCGCTCGCCCGATGGCGCATCCGCCCGCGCCGCAGCCTGCCGCCGTCACCGCGAGCGCTAGCGAAAGTCGTGTCATTCGCATCATGTCGCTGTGGCCCCGGAAGAGTCGGAGGTCGCCCGGCGCGCGAGGAGGGCTGGCGTCCGCGCGGAGTCATTGACCGCGCCGGACCCCGCTGCCTTTCCCTGCATGAGTTTCCCTGTGTCGCCGCCGATCCTCATCGCGGCGAGCGGGAGGTAAGCCGGCGGAAATGCCCTGTAGGGCGGGGTGGGCGGCGAGGAGGCGTCGGATTCGGACATGGCTTTGGGAGGGGTGAAAGCGCAACCGGGGCGGCTTGGAGCCGTGGCCAAAGATGCCTCGCAGGCGAACTATTTCACCGCAACCCCGCCTCGGCTCGCGTGAGAAAATCCGGCGAACGCGCGATCTCCCGCATCGGGGTGTGGTAAACCTCGGTGGTCGCCGGCGAAAGCGGCGGCACGATCCAGTCCCAGCGCGCGGAGACATCGCGGCCGGAGGACCGCTCCCGCTCGCAGAACTTCATGAACTCCTCGGATGCGGCGTGGTGGTCCACGATCTTCACGCCCTCGCGATCGAAGGAGTGGAGCACGGCGACATTGAGCTCGACGAGCGCACGGTCCTTCCAGAGCGCGCGGTCGCGGCGCCGATCCAGGCCGAGCTTTTCCGCGATCACGGGCAGCTGGTTGTAACGGTCCGGATCGGCCAGGTTGCGCGCGCCGATCTCCGTGCCCATATACCAACCGTTGAAGGGCGCGCAGGCGAAGTCGGTTCCGGCGGCGCGAAACACCATGTCGCTGATCACCGGCACCGCATACCAGCGCAGCCCCAGCTCCTCGAACCAGGGCAACTCGGGATGGCGCAAAGGCACCTCGCGCACGAGTCCGGAAGGCAGCGGGAAAAGACGCGCCCTGCCGTCTCGCCCGGATATGATCCATGGCAACAGATCGAAACGGCCACGCCCGGCCGGGGGCTGCCAGCCCAGCTTCAAGGCCTGCTCGGTGAGGGCGATGTTCTTCGGGTCGCCGAGCACCGTGCCGTCCGACGCCGGATAGCCGGCGTAGGAGCAAAGCTGGTGGTTGAACACACGCGGCGCCGGCCCTCCCGCTTCACCGGGAGGCGCAAACACGGTCATCACCGGACGCACCGCGCCGTCGTTTTGCGCGAGTTCGAGGTGCTCCCTGAGGCTGCCCGCGATCTGATCGGCATCGTCAAGGTGGCGGTGGTCTCGCACCTCCAATCCACGCCAATGCAACCGCCCTATGCATCTGGCGTGGTTGCGCCAGCCGACCCGCGCGGCATGGCGCAGTTCGTCGGGGGACAGCGGCGCGGGGTTTCCCGATTCGAGCGCGTCGCGGCATACGGCCAGCCGTTGCTCCAAGTCCGCGCCTTCATGCAGCTCCGCCAGGAAATCCAGCTCGTCGGCAGCGCGTGCGGAACCCGGAGCCGCCAGTGGGGGCGAGCTCGTGGAAGTGGAGGAGGAAGCGTGAAATGGACAGCCGGACATGCGCGAAACGTGAAACTGTGAAGCCGCGTTTTGGCTAAAAGCGAGCGGGCGCGCGTATGGCCGTCGTTTTCCGAAGCGCGTGCGAGGGTCGTCTTACGATCCTAGGGCGACTGATAACTCCGCCACCGGTCGCCCCTCGGCGAAGCTCCGTCCGCGGCGCGCGATGCGGATCACGCGCAGGCAGTCGCCGTGCAGCTCAACGAGGAGTCCGCCCAGCGGCCTGGTGAACGAGCCGGTGTTCACGACGGTTAAATCCGGCGATCCCCGCCGGCCCGGCACGCGCCAGACCCCGGGGTAGTGGGTGTGGCCGAGCACGACCACTCGCGCTTCCGGCCGCTGGGCGCGGGCCAGCTCCGCCACCAAGCGGGGGGTGGTTTTCCAGGCTCGCACCATTTCCACCAGCCGGCTTGGCGGCAGGATTGCGTGCGCCAGGCGGTAGAAACGCATGAGAAGACCTGGCCGGAAAAGATGCGGCGGCTCGGGCAGCGAGCGGCTGATTTTCCGATGCAGGTGCAGGAGCGTTTCCACGCGGCGGAGCTCGGCCCCGGCCAGGCCCGCCGCCTCGGCGTCGAAACGCCGGCGCAGCTCCGCGGCGTGGTGGCTCCACGGTGCGATGGCCGGGAAAAACACATCGCCGTGCGTCACCCACACGCGGCCGTCGCACAGCGACAGCTCCGCCCGCTCGGAGAAATCCGGATCGTGGTTGCCGCTCAGCCAGTCGATCACGCGCCCGCTGCCCCGGGTGAAGTCGAGCAGTTCGCCCGCGTGGCGGGCCATGGCCGGCACCTGGGTATCGAGCGAGTCCCCGTTGAACACCACGCGCTCCGCGTCCCCCAGCAGCGGCGAGAAATCCGCGAGGTCGTGCAGCACGCCGCGCGGATCGCGGAAGTGCAGGTCGGAGAAAATGCGGAGCGGGGACCCGGGCATGGGCGGAGTTCAGGGCGCGGCCGGCTGGCTGGCCATCCACCAGGCCCATGCGCCGGTGTGCGCGGCGAAGCCCGCGAAGGCGCTCAGCCAGAAGGAGGCATGGCGGGATTTGTGACGCAGCCAGGCTAGACCCGCGAAGGCCCCCAGGCCACCCGAGGCGAGGCTCCAGAGATGCAGCGTGCTTTCGCGCACACGACTGGCGGGCCCGGCTCCGCGACGGGCTCGGTGTTTGTCCCAGGCGAAAAGCGCGAGCGTCGTCAAGTTGGCGCCGGCGTAGGCGAGGCCGGCCCAGACGAAGGGCGGGACTTGCGAGGCCGGGGCCAGCACGGTGAGGAGACGCATCGCGGGGAGAACATGCCGCCCGCGCGCCTGTGCCAACGCTATCTTGCTCCGCCCGGCCCGCCCGCCCCATGCTGCCCCCA
>JBDLWD010000098.1:0-3662 GCA_039804465.1 Verrucomicrobiota bacterium
GTAGGCGACGTAAAAGTATCCGTTTGTCGCATACTGCGGGTGGAGGGCGAGGCCGAGCAGGCCGTTCTCGTAGTTGGCGCCGTTCTCGATGGTCTCGGCGGGGGAGCGGCCGGCGATGGCGGCCTGCAGGTCGAGGAAGAGTTTCTGGGAGGGGGTGGCGGAGGTGACATCCGGAACGAGGCGGATCTTGGCCATGCGCTCGATCACGTAGAGGCGGCGGGTGTCGCCCGCCTGGGTGGCCAGACCGATGGGCTCGCTGAACGACACGCCAGGCAGCGCGTCGACCGTCTGGTAAAAGGTGGGCGGCGGGGCCGGGGGCATGGCGATCGCCGGGTTATTGATCCTGAGGCCGGAGGCGAAGGAGACGACGACCGTGCAGTCGGCGGTCGCGCCGCTGACGTTGCCGACCCGGTAGGTGAAGGAAACGGGCGCGGCGGCGGAGCCGGCGTGGGCGTAAAGTATCCGGCCGCCAACTACGGTGGCGGTGCCCGCGGCGGGCGGGGAGACGATCTGGAGGGTGGCGGGGATGGGGGCGCCGCCGTCGTTGGCCAGCACGTCGAGCAGGACCTTCTGCCCCGGCTGGATGACGGCTGAATCGGGCGTAACCGAGGGCGGGGAAAACACGGCGCCGGCGCCCGCCTGGTAGCTGCTAACGATCTCGGGCGCGGAAAGGGCGCGGTCGTAGACGCGAAGCTCGTTGAGGGAGAGGTTGGAGTTGCTGTCGGCGGCCCAGTTGGACCGGCCGATCCAGTTGTTAACGTCCTTCAGGTCGGCGACGCGATAGGCGAGATCGGTCGAGCCCTGCAATTCGCCATTCCGATACCAGCGGACGCGGCTTCCGGCCGAGCCGTAGGCCCCGGCCTGGTCCTCCACGGTGAGGACGTAGTGGTATTCCACGCCGGCGGAGGTGGCGGATGAAAGGTCGGTGTTTATCCCGGTCTCGCCGCCTCCGGCCACCTTGGCGGCGAGCCGGTGGCTGCCCAGGGCTCCGTTGACGTTGAGCGACAGAAAGAAGTTGTCGTTGGCGACGAAGCCTCCCGGGGCCGCGGCTCCGTCAATGATCTCGCCCGGCTGCGCGCCCGTGCCGCTGGTGATGGAGCAATTGCCGAAGTCGAAGATGCGCTGCCAGGTTTTGGAGGAAAGAGGTGTGATCCAGGCCTCGAGGGTGAGGCTGGGCCGGGAGGAAACGAATCCGTTGCGAAGATCGAGGTAAGCGGAGATCGCGGAGGCGGTCTGGTTGCCGTTGGTGGTCCCGGGCAGCACAACGGCAGATCCGCTCAAGGTGGCGCCCGCGCCGACAACCGTGATCGTCTCGCGGCCGGAGGTGTCGACGAAAGCCGCCCCTGAGACGGCGGCGCCGGCAGGGTTGTTGAAGGACCAGCGATTGACGGGAAGAGGCGCGGGCGGCAGGGGCTCGGGCGGGCCGGAGGCGGGGTTGGGGCCGACCTCGAAGCTGGCGACGATCTCGGCGGCGGTGATCGCACGATTGTAAATGCGAAGCTCGTCGAGATCGAAGTGCGAGTTGGAGTCGCCGGTATACAAGGAGCGGCCGATCCAGTTGTTCACGTCGGCGATATCGCGAGAGCGGAAGGCGAAATCCATCGAGTTTTGCAGCGCTCCATTTCGATACCAGCTGGCGCGGCAGCCGGAGGCTCCGTAGGTGCCGGCGCCGTCCTCGATGACGAACACGTAATGGTAACGCGTGCCGATGACGGTGGCCGCGTTGGTGCTTGAATAGACGGGCGCGGCGCCGCCGAACTGCCCCTCGAGCTGCTGGCTGTTGATGTTGGCCCCGGTGTTGAGCGTAAGGCTGAGGTTGTCGTAGCCGGTGGTGAATCCGGGAATGGAAGGCCCGTCGACGATCTCGCCGGTGGCGGCGCCGGGACCGCTGGTGGTGGTGGCTCGACCGAAGTCGAAGAGGCGCTGCCAGTTTTTGGAGGAGCGGGGGGCGACCCAGGCCTCGAAGGTGACGGCCGCGCGCGAAGAGACGACGCCGTTGGGCAGATCGAGGTAGGCCGAGATGACCGAGGCGGTTTGGTTGCCATCGGTCGTGCCGGGCAGGCGAAGGGCGGTGCCGGTGAGCGTGGCGCCCTGACCGCGCAAGACAGCCGGCATGCCGCCGACGCCGTCGGAGAAGACGCGACCGGAGGCAACGAGCGACGACGCCTGATCGTTGAAAAGCCAGAGGTGGTCGGGCGCAGGCGCGGTGACCGGGGCGGGGGGCGAGACGATGGAGTCGGGCCCCGCGTCGCGGTTGGCGACGACCTCGGCCGCGGTCAGCGCGTGGTCGTAGAGGCGGAGCTCGTCGATGTTAATTCGCGAGAGCGGGTCGGCGGAAAACTGGGAGCGGCCGACCCAGTTGTTCACGTCGTTGATCGTCGAAAGGGCGTAAGGTAGGTCCTGCGTCGCCACCAGAACGCCGTCCCGATACCAGCTTTGACGGCCTCCGCCCGAGGAAGCGTAGGCGCCGACGCCGCCGGCAAACGTGACGACGTAATGGTAACGCTGGTTGAGCGTGGTGGCCAGCGCGCTGTCGACGTAGAGATTAAGCCCGCCCGCCTGGTCGTTGTTGAGACGGCCATACATGCGCTGTGCGTTGATGCTGGTCCCGACATTGAAGGTAAGCCCGAACTCGTCGGAGGCGACGACGGTGCCTGGCGCGACAGAGCCGGTGCCGGTCCACTCTCCGGCGGCGCCGAGCCCGTCGCCCGCGCTCGAGTTTCCGAAGTCGAAAAGGCGCTGAAAGTTTTGCGACGCCACCGGAGCGGCCCAGATCTCGACCGTGACGTGCTGGCGGGAAGAGAGAATGCCGTTGGGCAGGTCGAGGTAGGCGGAGATCGAAGCCGGGGCGACGTTGCCAGTCGTGGTCCCCGGCAGCACGAGGGCGGAACCGTTGAAACTCGCCCCCACGCCACGCACCACCGCGGGACGGCTGGCCACGGAATCCGCCAACGAGACGCCGGACGCCACCGCTCCCGCCGCGTTGTTGAAGGACCAGCGCTGCGTGAGCGCCGCACGCACGCAGTGCGGTGAAAGGACGACGCAAAGCAGGGCTGTCCGAAGGACAAGGGTAGACGGGTTCATGACGGGGCGGGGCAGACTTTCAAACACAAGCACATTTGTCGCGTGAAAGGCAAAGCCGGGTTCCGTTTACCGAGGGGTTTAGTAGGAAAAGCGCAAAAGCGCGGAGGAAATGCATTGTCGCACCGCTCGCCGCGGCGCCATTTGCTATTACTTAGCCGGCAACTCTAATCCCGAGGCCGCTCGCAATCGCATTCCAATCCCCCACCCCATGAGCGACCTCACCCAGATGTTGCACGCCGCGGACGACGGAGATGCGGGCGCGGCGGAGAAAATTCTCCCATTGGTCTATGACGAGTTACGCAGCCTGGCCGCGCGACGGCTTAGCCATGAGAGCGGCCAGATGACCCTCCAGCCAACCGCGCTTGTCCACGAGGCCTGGCTGCGTCTCGCCAACCAGGGTGAGCGAGGATGGAACAACCGGCAGCACTTCTTCCGCGCCGCCGCGCTGGCAATGCGCCACATCCTCGTGGATCTGGCGCGAAAGAAGGCCACGCTCAGGCGCGGCAACCAGCCGGAGCGGATCGATATCGACGACCTGGACCTCGCTTCGCCCGCGCAGGACGAACGCGTGCTTCTGG